>JAUQPO010000258.1 GCA_030550335.1 Acidobacteriota bacterium | reverse complement strand
TCGGGCAGTTCCGCCGCCGGGGCCGCTCCAAGAGCTAATCCAGAGAGAAGGGTACCAGCAACTGCTCCACTCAGCAGCTAAACGCGCGCGGGCCCGCGAGATACTCAAACCGCTCTCGCAGCAGTTTAGTTCTTCCTCGGTCCTGCAAGTCCTGGCTCAGCACGGCGTTCACCTACAACCGGAGCTTCTTGAGCGGATCACGGTGGACCAGGACGTGCTACCTGAGGCAGTGGCCCACTACATATTGGCCAACGCCGAAAGCCTCCGTCAAGAAGTAGCGGAAGCTTCGGCGCACCAACGTGAGACCCAGCGCGTGGATGAATTTAGGCGCACCCTAGCTAACATCCTCCAGTACTTGCATACGGAAGCCGAGCGACGGGTCCTGGCTCGGGCATTGCTGGGCCAGAACGCCTCCAGAGAGCAGGTCAGCCACCTCGCCGAGAAGTTGCCGCGCATTGCGGCGGGCCAGGAGCTCGACCACCAAGTCATGACCACAGTGTTGGAGGAGGGGCATCGCTACCTGCGCAAGGTTCGACTCTTTCGGGCTATCCAGGACCTGATCTCTGCTCCGAAAAGCGCTACGGACATCGCCAATGCTGCAAACGTCGACAACGCTACGGTGACGCATTTCAACCAATCTCTGAGTGGCTCGACGGAAACGATCGCCAAACTAGAGAGAGCTTGTGCCAGTTTGTACCGGGAGATGGCTCGCAAAGGCAAACAATCCACATGGAGCGCTAGCCGGGAGCAACTTCATCCAGAGGAAAAGGCTGCCGTGGGGGCGCACTGGGCGGAATACCATTTCTTGAAGGATCTCCCAGGGCCGACCGGCAACTACGCCACCACTGCAGCCACGGTGCTTGTGAGCCACGGAACAACCCAGACAGAGGTAGTCGACCAAGTCTTGCGGTGGATCGAACTTCAGCTCGCCGATACGTACTACATTACCTGGTACCCTGCTGGAACTCGAGTGGCTGACCGGATACGCCAGTTTCAACTGGAAAATCCCCATCTGCGAACTGCTGCCCAGTTGTTTTTGCTGCCTGGCCTAGTGGATCTCGAAAGGGAACGAATCTTCGGTCCCGAGGTGCAGGCGTTTCTCGAAAATTGGCAGCGTATCTTCACTTACATTTGGCTCGGTGCTTATGCTTTCGACCTGACCAATGGAATTGCGTATTTCCAGTTCGAGGATGAGGTACCCTTACAGCGTTTGCTGGCCGGCCGCCCTGCGATCGAGAAAGTCTTGTTCCTCGACTGGAGCAAGCTGCGCTGTGAAGGAGCCCCCGGTTTTGGGGTGGCGGAGTTATTGGAGCATGCCAAGGGCGTGACCATCTGCGTCGGCGTCCAGTCGGCACCAGCCAGGCTCCGCGATGAAGTTCGCAAGCAATTTGGGGAATTGGTGCACCAGGTTGCCAGAGCGCTCCACTCACCGCCGGAGCCCAAGCGCCTCCGGCTTTGTCTGGTTTGCTCCGTCGAACAGGGTGAGGTGTTGAGTGCAACGGTGGAGGGGCACGGGCGATTCCACTGGAACCACAGCGCCCAGCCCGGAAGTCATAAGTGGGACGACATCACGCCACATCGGGGAGGAAGAGCTACCAAATCGACTCGCAGTTAGAAGAGTCTTTGTACAGATACCGGACCTGTAGACACTAGAAATACTTCCGCACAATCCAATCCGGTTGCCACTTATCGGGCTGGCGGGTAAGTCCAGTCAGGTCGACCTCTTTAGGTTGAAGTGGCTGAACTTCTAACGGCTGCCGATCGCCCAAGCGTTGCTGCCAACTCCGGAGCAAGGTTGTCAACGCCGCCACACGCTGTTTTTGCGCCGGCTGGTCTGCCAGGTTGTGCAATTCGTGAGGGTCGGTCTCCAGGTTGAATAGCTGTAGGTAGCCGATCTGTGGGTAGCGTATGAGTTTCCAAGGCCCTTGGCGCACAGCGCGGCTCCAGTCCATGAAGGCCAGGAAGATACTGTCTCTTAGGGCACGTTTCTCGCCGCGCCATAGGGGTGCCAAGTCCACACCGTCCAGGTCAGTCGGTGGGTTGATGCCTGCTAGCCGGCAGACTGTGGGAAAGATATCGAGCAAGTAGGTGAAGGCCTGTGTTTCGCCGTGCGGGATGCCCGGTCCTGCAAAGATCAAGGGCACGCGTTGGCTGTGCTCGTAAAGATTTTGCTTGCCCAAGAGTCCGTGGCTGCCGATGGCTAGCCCATTGTCCGCTGCGAAAATGACGACGGTCTGACGCGACAAGCCAGTGCGCTCGAGGGCTTGCAGGATCCTGCCGATCTGATCGTCCAAGTGCGTGATCATGCCGTAATACTCCGCCAGCTGGTCGCTGAGGACTGGGCGCGTTCGTGGCCAGGGGGCGAGCATTTCGTCGCGGCCGGTCATCGTAGGTCCCAGGTTAAACGGGTGCTGGGGCATGAAGTTGGGAGGCAGCGGTGGCCGCTGCCGATAATACATTTCGCGGTAGGGTTCCGGAGGCATGCGTGGATCGTGGGGTGCGGTGAAGGCTACATACAGGAAGAATGGCCTCGAGTCCCGGTAGGTTTCTAGGAACTCGATGGCCGCGTCAGCGAACAGCTCGCTGGAAAACTTCTTGCCTGTGCGCTTGTTCACCAGCCGACCATCGACCAGATCGACCAGTGGTACCTCCAGATGATTCGACATTCCGCCGAGCATGATCGACTTACCGGACTCGAAGCCACGGATCAAGGCGGGTTCCTGGTTGTGCCACTTACCGATCGCGTAAGTCCGGTAACCATGTTCGCGGAGGAGCTCGGCGAATAGCCTGGCCCCACTCATATCCGCCGGGACACGAAAGTACGCTTTCCCGGTGTGAAGCATCACGCGACTGGGAATGCACACGGCCCCAGTGTTACCACCGAGGTTGTAGTTGGCACGAAAGCTGAACCCCCGTTCCGCCAACCGGTCGATATTCGGTGTGTGGATGTATGGGTTTCCCCAGGCGCGTATGGTGTCGGCGCGCTGGTCATCTGTGAAGAGCAGCAAGAAGTTGGGTCGAGCCGGGGATTGCGAAGCCCACAAGGGCCAACTTGCCAGGCTGGCGATGGCCAACCACCCAAACCACGTCCCATGTCTCATGGCACGCGCCCCAGCGCATGAGTCTTCAGCGCAGCCTTCAAGCCGCGCTTGTTTCAAAGGCGAGTATATTACCGAGAGAGGCCCTACGGTCGATGAAGTACGAGCAACTGCGCGAGGAGGTGTTGAAGGCCAATTTGGAGCTGTTCCGCCGCGGGCTCGTCCTTTACACTTTTGGCAACGCCAGCGGCATAGATCGGGCCGAGGGGGTCGTCGCGATCAAGCCGAGCGGCGTGCCCTTCGAGGAGCTGAGACCCGAAGATATTGTGGTGACCGATCTGAATGGGAACGTGGTCGAGGGCACCTTACGACCGTCTTCGGACCTACCTACGCACCTGGAACTCTACAAGGCTTTCCCAGGCATTGGCGGTATCGTGCACACCCATTCCACTTACGCCACCGCTTGGGCTCAAGCAGGTCGCGAAATCCCGTGTTTGGGAACGACCCACGCGGATTACTTCTACGGCCCCGTGCCTATCACTCCACCGCTCACCGCAGAGGAAGTTCGCCACGACTACGAGAGGAACACCGGCTTGGTAATCGTGCGTCGCTTCGCAGCCATCGATCCCATGGCTGTTCCCGGCGTTCTCGTTCACAGCCACGGCCCGTTCGCCTGGGGCAAGTCCGCCAGCGAGGCCGCATTTCACGCGGTGATTCTGGAAGAGCTGGCCAAGCTGGCCTACCTGACGTTGACTCTGAACCCTGCCTCCCGCCCCTTGCCAGAGGCCCAATTGGAAAAGCACTATCTGCGCAAGCACGGCCCGGGCGCATACTATGGCCAAAAGCCAGCGGGCTAGTCGCAGCACGCACCTGTGGAGCCTAGTGAGTTGGTGGAGGGTGCGCGTTCGCCAGCGCCGGATGGAAAGGCTAGCGCAGGCTTTTCACTTCACCCCGCAAACGCGAATCCTCGATGTCGGCGGTACTCCGGACCTCTGGCGGCTAGCAAACTTGCCAGGCCGACTGGTCATCGTCAACCTGGGCTACGACGCCTGGATGGCACGCCAGGCGGGATTCTGCACCGTAGTGGCCGACGGGTGTCAACTACCTTTCCGGAACGGGAGCTTCGATCTGGTCTTCAGCAACTCGGTGATCGAACACCTGGGTACAGCCGAACGACAAAAACAATTCGCACGCGAAATCGCACGGGTCGGTAAGGGCTATTTTGTGGAGACGCCGAACCGTTGGTTCCCTCTCGAACAGCACCTGATGACCCCACTACTGCACTGGCTACCTCGCCGGTGGCAACAATGGGTCGCACCGCGGTTCAATCTCTGGGCCTGCATCGAGCGCCCTACGCCCGATCGCCGGGAACATTACGTACAGCACTACTTGCAAGCCATACGACTGCTGGACGCCCGCAGCCTGCGTCGCCTATTCCCGGACAGCCACATTATGCGAGAGCGGTGGCTAGGTCTCACCAAAGCCCTCATTGCGATCCGCAGCCCAACGGCTAGCGGTGCCAACGAACCTCGCTCTGAAAGCGCGGGTTCGCAGGCCTGCGAGGAAGAGCGCTCATTCCCAGCGCAACAAGATCCCCGCACCCGGGGCTAGCCAGTCCATCTCCCGCCCGAAAGGCTCCTCCCTACCCGAATAAGGCGACACACGGTAAAGCTGCTTGAAGGGCCTCCGGAACTTCACCTGGAAACGGAAAGAGTGGTTGAGGTCTTTGTTGACCAGTAACGCATAAGGTCGTCCTTGCGGGTCCTCGAACTCGCCTACAAGGAACCGGCCAGCGACAGGCGGTCGTACGAAGCGCTGGGTCATTTCTACGGCTTCGATCCAGCGGCTCTCGCTCAAAGGGCGACAACGTTCGGGCACATCGGGGTAGTGGTAGACACCGGTGCTCCTGAGTCGCACCAGCACCGGTGCAAGCGCATGGATCTGCTTGTTGATCCGCCGTAACATTTCCCACGTGGCCGTGCGGTTACCGAATGGATCCACCGGGGCTAAGCGGTAGTTCCCGATGGGTGGAGTGAAATAGGTGAAGTATTGGATGCCTCGGCCACCATAAGCGAGCGTCGCGTAAACTTGCAGGTTGAACGTGGCGTCAGATGGTTCCATGTAATTGAAGTGCGCGTTGGCGAGGATGCAGTTCCAAAAAGGCCTGCCGGTTTGGAGAGCAATCTCCCGGATGATTTCCAAGTTCGTGTAAAAAGAATCCATCATCTCCCCGCCGACTAGGGC
>JAUQPO010000257.1 GCA_030550335.1 Acidobacteriota bacterium | reverse complement strand
ACGGAGCAACGGTGAAAGGGAAGCGGAACCGCCAACCATCGTCCCGTACCTCCACGCCAGCAACTATTTCCAGGATGACCGTCACAGTTTCATTTGGCCTCAGATTCCCTAGCGTCAGATTCACCAGTCCGTCACGGTATTGCCGCGCCAGGGTGGACAAACGACCCTCAAGCACCCCGTCCTCGTATTGACGGATCGCCTCCTCCACTCGCTTCAGCTCCGACCGGATAGAAAAGCCGGCTCCGCGGACAAAGAACCGCCGAAGGGCAGCGTCGCGAGGCAAGGCGAAGCAATAGACGACTTCGACCGGTTCAACTTCACTGGATCGGAAAACATGGTGAACGAACAAGTGTGCTCCGATCGGCAGCAGTCGGCCTCGCAACCATAGGCGTTGCATTGCCAACTTCAGCGGTGTGCCCTCGCCGGAGCGTACTGGCAAGTAGCTAATTTGCGTATCAGTCGCGGTGGTCATCAGACGAATTCTCCTCCCGGATGGAGTCGAGTTCCGCAGCCATGCGCAGCAAAACTCGGCGGATCCGGTGCAAGCGCCAGGGCTTGGCGTCTGCGCGGACCCAGACTTGCACGTCGTCGGCGAGCTGGTAGCACCACCACCCGACCGGCGAGGGTAGGCTAGCGGAACGCTCACCGCCGGCCAGAGTGCGTGCGATGTCCGCAAGCGAATACCCCTGAGCTTGAAGCTGGCGTATTCGCTCCAAACGCTCTACGTGCTCAGGGCCATAAGCCGCCCCACGCCCTCCCTTCCTAGGGCCGGGCAGCAGGCCCCGGGCGATGTAGTAGCGTATGGTCCGCGCCGGGACGCTGGTTCGCTCAGCCAGTTCCGCCAGAGAGAGCTCGGCACCAGCTCCGGTCTCGCTCGGCATCCTCTGACTATATTAGACAGTGTCAAGTACTGTAAAGTTACATCCGCTCCTTCTCAGCCCAGCGGACAACCTTCGCACAAGGAGTTACTCACCCGTCCCGGCTGGCAGCAACTGGATCCTGCGCTCGAAGGAAATACTCTAACTTCCGATATATCAATCGGTTAATCGGAATCGAAGCCCGTAGAGCCACCCGGGAGGCAAGCCTTGTGCGCAGAAAGGGCCACCTTCTGCAGGGCTCAAGACCGAGGTTTCCGAAAAGCCGCCCTTTGGGAGTGGCTCCTTATCGGCCGGACTCTGCCCCCGTCCAGGGAGGCCGAAACAAAGTGCCCTCCTCCACGGTCGACGGGCCGAAATTTTACGCTCAGGTCGCAGGGCACGCGGTTGTCTGCAGGGATGTCTCCTTCAGAAGGTCCTAGGGCGCTTGTGGGAGCTCAGGCGTCGCGGTGTTGCGAAAAATAGCGGTCCAGTGCCGCTTTGTAGCGGGCGCTCAGCTCAGCTGAGAGCTGCTCCATCCGTTCCCGAGGCATTGGGTTGAACGAGCGGGCCAAGCGCGCGTTCTCCTCGAGTAGCTCTAGCTTCGGCATCCCCACAACCGCTGTCGCTACAGGCAGCGACCATACGTAGCGCAACAGATCCTCGGCGGGGGCCTTTCCGGTGAGCTTGTCCTGCCCAAAGATTTTCATGGCGAGAATACCGAGGTTCTTGCGCCTGGCCACTGGAAGTGCAATGGTTTCGAAGCAGTCCTTCAGGCCTGGGACGTTGCTTGGGGCTGCATTGCCCATCCGGGCGGCATTCAAGGCCATTTGCACACAATCGAAATCGTGGCGTTCGAGGGCCATGGCGAGTACTTTGGGATCGGTGTGACAGGTGACCCCGATGAACCTGGCTACTCTCTGGTCCCGCAGCGTGTACATGGCCTTCAGAGCGCCGCCGGTTTCGATCGCTCGCAAGTCCTCTTCTGTTGTGAGCGAGTGCAGGTGAAACACGTCTACATAGTCCGTCTGCAGGCGCTTCAGCGACTCCTCGAAAGCGCGCATCAGGCCGTCGTAATTGCGCTGGTCCGTCTTTGTCGCCACCAGTACGTCCTTGCGGCGGCTTTTGATGAACATGCCGATGCGCCGCTCGCTCTCGCCGTTGCCATAACTTTGCGCCGTATCGATGTAGTTGATCCCCAAGGCCACAGCTCGCTCGAGCGCCGCTAGCCCCTGCTCTACCTCCTTGTGCATCAAGAACCTGCTGCCTCCTCCGAAGGCGAGGATGGAGACTTTCTGCCCTGTACGCCCTAGCACCCGCATCGGCATGCCGGTTTGTGGGTCGCTACCCGCCAGCAGGTCATCGGGCAACCCCCAGCTGCCGGCAACTACGCTTAGCAAGAACCCCCTGCGTGTCAGCTGCATAATGCACTCCCTTTGGAAGCTTCCTTCATCATAGCTGAGGGCACTGGGCCACAGAACTTCTGCGCGTCAGAGATATCGGGCGGAAACGGCACCGGCCCAATCGACTCTCGGGTCAAAGCCACCTTCGGAGCGGACTCAAGAGCCTCTGGTTACTCACTGGCCTGCATACGCACCCGACGAGCGCGGAAACAGGTCGGGATTGTCGGTGAACAACCCGTCCACGCGTAGATTGAAGAGGAAGTAGGCCATCTCGGAGCGTACATCGGGAAACTTGCCCGTGGCCGTAGAGCGGAAGGTATACGGCACCACCGTCAACCCCAAAGCGTGAGCTCGGGCGACGACATCGCGTCGCTCGAGAAGCAAAGTCTTTTCCGGTCCAATGGCCTCGGCGAAACTCCGGATCTCCCTCATGCCTGACTGGCTGAGCCAGCGTTCGGCATTACTGCGGCCGATCAAAAGAGTCAGCGGCAGTCGGCAGCCCAGCTTTCTCAAATTTCTGAGTGCCCGATCGCTGAACGACTGGATAACGACTGGGGTTTTAGGGTCGGCACCGGGCTCTTGCAAGCGATGGCGGCACAAGGTCTCCCACACGAGTTCCTCCATGGAGTAGCCGAGAGCAGCATAGTGCTCCGGATCTTTGAGCTCGGGGTAAAGACCTGCCCTACCTCGGAGCGTTTGGATGGCTTCATCCCAAGTGGGTATGCGCTCCCCTCGGAATTTGGAGTCGAACCAGGAACCGGCGTCGAGCCGTCGCAGCTCGTCGAGGTTGAAATCGTGCACCAGCCACTGGCGCACGGTACGACCAGCTGCCGATTCCGTCCGCGCCCGGTCGGCAAAAACAGTCGCGACGTCGGTAGTCCGTTCGAGCGTCCGGTCATGCAAGCATACCAGCACGCCGTCGCGCGTGATCTGCAGGTCCTGCTCCACGAAATCCGCACCCTGCTCGACGGCCAAGCGGTAGGCCGCCAAAGTGTTCTCGGGAGCGTAGGCAGAAGCCCCTCGGTGAGCGATCACGAACTTGCTGCGCTGGGTGGCGCGGGCGAGCAGGTGGGGAACACCTGCGAGTACCAAGGCACGACGTGTAAGCCCTGGCCCCAGCATTTGCGTGTGTGACGCCGTCTGCGAAAGTAGCCTCATACGCGGCTCGAGCATAGTTCAGATGGTAACCTGGCTGCAACAACTGAGTGCTTTTTGGACTATGGTCGCCAGCTTGTTTTGCCGTGCAGTCTTTAGGCTACGGTCGGGATAAAACGCCTTAGGGTTTTCGTTTCGGGGTGCCAGTGAGCAACAAGCTCATCCTACGGGCGCGCAAGCTTGCGGTCGCCTCGTTATGGTCGCTGGCTGCTTGGGATTTCTGGTTTTTGGATTACACGGTCGGAAGGTGGTGTGTGGTCTCGCTAACCGGTAGTGAGTGGTAGGGAGGAATCGGGGGTTATGCGTTGCGAGCTGGCTGGGGGCGGGAGGATTTCGGGCCAGCCACGGTGTTTGTGGATGCTTGTGGAAGACCGGGCCACAAGCTCTGGGATGTGCGTACCCACTTGAGTATGGCGGGCAATCCTGCAGCGCAACTCCATTGCCAGCAGTGGTGGCTAGCCCCGAGGGAGTCGAGGCGGGCGGGAGTGCTCGTGGCATACCGGCGGTGGATTGCTGGAAGCTTTGAGTCTTTGTGGGCTTGTCCAGTGGGGTTCGAGTCCTGGGCAGGTTGAAAGCTGCCCACCTAACGAGTCCCGCGGGTGGCGCGATGGGCATTTCGGACCATAGGCTTCAGCGGTGGAATTGTGCTTGCGGACTCTCGGATTGAGTCACTCCCCGATCAAGTGAAGCGCCACGGTCCGGCGATGGGCGACGGCTCGGTGCTCGAAGAGGTAGATACCCTGCCAGGTGCCCAACGCCAGCTTGCCGTCGATGACGGGAATCGAGAGTTGGACTTGCGTGAGTGCCGCGCGAATGTGTGCTGGCATATCGTCGGCTCCCTCGATCGTGTGTCGGTAGAGTGTCACGTCGTCAGGAACAAGCCGGCTGAAGAAGTCTTTCAGATCCGCCACGACGTCGGGGTCGGCGTTTTCCTGGATCACCAATGAGGCGGACGTATGGCGGACGAACACAGTCAGCAGACCCGTTTGGATACCCTGCTGGCTCACCCAACGGGCTACCTGCTCCGTGAATTCGTACAAGCCCTTTCCACGCGTCGAGATGGTGAGCTGCCCAACTGCTTGTTTCATTCCACCGTGACGCTTTTGGCCAGATTACGAGGCTGATCCACGTCGCAGCCTCGGCGGACGGCGATGTGGTAAGCAAGCAGCTGCAACGGGACCACTTCCAAGATCGGAAGCAGTAGCTCTGGCGCCCGCGGAATGTAGATCGTAGCGTCAGCGTGCTGGGCGACTTCGGTGTCACCTTCGCAGGCAATGGCGACCACGAATCCCCCGCGAGCCTTCACTTCCTGAATATTGCTGAGCGTCTTCCCGTACCGCTGTCGGCTAGCTGGGCTGTCATCACCCGTTGCTAGAACCACTACCGGGAAGTTCTCGTCGATCAGGGCATTCGGGCCGTGTTTCATTTCCCCGGCAGGGTAACCCTCGGCGTGGATGTAGGAGATCTCCTTGAGTTTGAGAGCCCCCTCGAGCGCTATCGGGTAATGGATGCCCCGGCCTAGGTAGAGAAAGTCCCGCGCCCGGAATAAGTGGCGCGCCAGATTCTCGATCGGCTCGGAGCGTGCGAGCACCGCCTCCAGCTTCGCCGGAATGCTGAGCAGCTCTCTCACCCAGTAAAACGACTCTTCTCGAGTCAACATGCGCCGTGCCTGGGCCAGGCGTAACGCCAACAACATCAGGGCGGTGAGTTGTGCTGTGAAAGCCTTCGTTGAGGCGACGCCGATTTCCGGTCCAGCATGAGTCAGAATGGTCCCGTCGGCCGCCCTCGTAAGCGACGAGCCAGCAACGTTACAAATCGCCAGATCCCTTCCCCCTTTGCTTTTGACTTCCTTCTGGGCGGCCAGGGTGTCTGCAGTCTCA
>JAUQPO010000256.1:357-5351 GCA_030550335.1 Acidobacteriota bacterium | reverse complement strand
GCTGGTGGCGCTCGCCTTGCAGGCTGGTGCGGGATTGATTGGAATCAAGAGAACCAGAGCCGCGTTCACCCAAGCTAGTGCTACCGTCGGCCGATCAGGCGATCGGGCCTGGATTGAACCTCTCGAGCTGATCTCAGGCCGCCTGCCCGCAATAATGACTCCCTTGTGGTTACTGGTGGCCGCAACTGGGTACACAGACGCAGTATTTGAACGACTTCCCGAAAAACTGCCTGTGCACTGGGGCCTGCAAGGACCCGATCGCTGGGCGCCTAAAACACCCCGAGACGTCTTTGGCCCATTCGGAGCCTTCACCGCTTTGCTGCTAGGATTGGCCCTTCTGGCAGCGACTGCCGCGCGGGACGCGCAGCGCCTCGAGCGGGCTATCGATGAGGTGCGGCAGTTCCGATGGTGGATCCGGTGGTTGGTCCTCCTTGAATGGTTGATGCTTGTGCCAGCGTTGCTGCCGATACTACAAATCTTTTGGCCGCAATCGGTGTCGAAAGTTCTGCTGGGCTGGGCATCGTTTCTGATCCTCACCCTGATCTGGACTCTGATGGGAGCATTGCGGGACGGGCGGAAGGCCAAGGTGGCGGGTTCAACCGCGTTTGAGGCTAGGCGCCCGCAACAGGTAGAGCCAGCTCCGACGAGACGCACGCTCTTTTACGCCGTACGAGAAGACCCTAGCGTAGTCGTGCTCAAACCCAACGGGCTCGGCCTGACGCTGAACTTCGCACGCTGGGAGGCGTGGGGACTGCTATTGATCCTCGTTCTCCCACCGCTGATCTTAGCGCTCACGGCAAACTGAGTGGGAGAAACCTGCAACAGAGCTTTGGCCCAGAAAACCACCGGGATGAAGAGGACGGTCATTGAAAACGGAGCGCTCTCGGGGGATACGGCCAAGCAGCTCGAGCGGCCCAGAGGCTTGGTCTGACCTCGGGGATCGCCGAGTGAGAAGCAGCAGTCCGCACCCACAGGGGGCGGCTCAATCAGCTATCCCCACGGCCCATCGTAGGGCGAATTGACCGGGCCTGCCGGACGTGGGTTACGTTTGACAATCCCGAGAGCGTTTTGGTTAAATGAGCGGTGAAGAAGGGCGGTTCCTCGGTAGCTCAATGGGTAGAGCATCCGGCTGTTAACCGGAGGGTTGCAGGTTCGAGTCCTGCCCGAGGAGCCAATCCTCTTACCCGCAACGCGTTCCCCGCAGTTGGCTGACCGCGTAGCTCCGCCTCCAACTCCCCATGTGGCCGTGGTTTCGCGCGTTCTGGCCTTTTCCGTTCCTTTCCCGTTTCTCGGTTGGGCCGCCAACCCTGCGCCCGGAAACGCCCCCGTAAGCCCTTTTCTCCCGCTCTCGGGCCCAAACCAGGAATCGGGTTAACACTATCGCGGAGGTCGTCCAAACCCAGCCCGGACGTTCCGAACTGTAGCAGCGCCGTTGGTAACGAACGCGATCGCATGACACCGCGGTCATGCCTGCCGGCATCACCAGAGCTCCGCCCGTGTGCGTCTTGGCCGGTACATAGGATCTTCTGCCTGCACGTCGAAAGATCCATAAAACTCGGGAATATTCATCACGACGCCGTTTACGCGTTCCCGGGCGGGCGCATAGCCCCCCTCCGCCTCTCAGCCGGGTGGCGAGCGACCCAAGTCTTTCGTGTCCCATGCGGACGTACGTTTAGGCCAGGAAGAACCTCTGAAGCGGCGTGAACCCAGGAACACCGTAGATGCCCCCGATACTGTGCCTGATGTCTGGCATGATGACATGAGCCCGACTCGGTAAGTACCGGACGTGGTCCATAACAGACCCACCTCGGTCCTCTACCGTGTTGACCGGGCCGCCTCCACCCGCGAAGCCAATCGCTCGTCGCACGAATTGAGTGCGCCGAACCATCCAACGTGCGGCCGAGTTCTACTAAGACGGCCTCGGTCGCGCAGGTCTTCCGTGCATCCAGCTCTGCTTTGTCCCCTTAGACCCTCACGACGAGAATTAAAAGGAGGGCTACTTTCGACAGATTGATGTGCGTTCGTCACCTCCCAAGCCAAAAGCCAAAAAGTGGCCGCTTCTACCATTCCCGCCGGGAGCGGGCATTCAAAGAGGACACATGGTCGTTTCGTTTTCGGAAATGAGGCTAACCGCCAAATTCGTGCCTGGGCCAGAAAGTCGCGAAGCCGGCAAGTAGCCTCCACGCTTCCCCCGAGCAACTGGCGGCCGAGCCCCGCACGCCAGTGAGCCAGACCTCAACTGACCGCGACAAGTCCATGCGATGCCATGCCCTGCCTCGAGCACCGTTTGATCGGTTGCATCCGCCACCCTAATGAAGCGCGAACGGGATCACCACCCCGTTGTAGTGCACGCCTCCTGCGCAGGCAGTGTCTACGGCCCCAACAACCTGCTGAAAGAAAGCTGCACCAGCTTCCAACCACCATCCTCGTTCAAGTAGACCTCTGTCACCATGAACGGGTTGGTGACCTCCTTACCTCCCACTACGGCGAGTAACCGGATCCCGCTCAACACGATAGCTGTCCGGCCAAAAATCCGGACGGAGACATCCCGGACCTCCGCATGTTTGTAGTGAATCTTTCCGCTCCGGATCACTTCGAGCTCCTGGGCCCGGTCCAAATTGCCGCCCATGTGCACGAAGACAGCCTGTTCGTGGAACAGCTTTTCTAGCTCACTCAGGTTGCGTTCTGCCATCCATTCCCACTTTCTCCTGGACAGCTCGATGAGTTGCTGCTCGAGTTGCGTAAGAGTCTGCGAGGGGTTCCCAGTGACCGCCGTGGCCAATGTCATGCTCACACCCAAGAGTATGAGCATGCAGAGCGTAGGCACAACAGCTTTCATCACCTGTCCTCCTTTAGGACGAGTTTGGCAATCCAAAACCCGGCAATATTTACGCGATCAGAATTTGACGCCCTGTCGTCTATCCACCTGTAGCAGCCCAGCACTCACAGCACGCCAGGAAAGCCCCCACCGGGTGGCACTTCTCATTGCGGCTCTGTCTATCACTCAGCAACAGCGCACAAGGAACACGCAACATTCTCGTCTGGTGCGCGTTCTTACGGTTCTATTTCGCAGCAGCGGACAGCTCTTTTTGAAAGGGCAAGCACCAGTTGCGACCCTCGAGCGTCTTCACTAAAGATCGGCCCCACTGAGCCCAGCCTCGAGCAGACTCACAGGGGCTCAGCGTTGCCTTTCGCTCGATGGCGGCACAATCCCTTTCATGCGCAAGTAGGTCACGATGTTGCCGTAATGCTCGTTGTTGTGCGCAGTGTTGAAGGAAAGGACCGTGACCTTGGCCTGCTCGCGGCCGAAAAACTTCACGGTCTTGGTCAGGTCCTCATCGGTGAGCCCTGCGTACGCCGCATCACAGTAGGCAAAGGCCTCCTTCAATGCTTGAATCAAATCTGATTTTGAGGTCTTGGTCTTCTCAATCCCCGGCCTCGGATTCGGCTTCTCCAGAACCGCTGAGCAGAACAAATATTGAGCGTCAGCGATGTGACCCAGCAGTTGACCGAAGCTGCGGACCTCTGGTGTGGGTCGGAACGAATACATCTCCTCGGGCATCTTGTCCGCCGCTCGTAAGATGTAGTCTTTGACCATGTCATAGAGAAACTTTTGTCCTTCGGCTATCCGGTTCTGGCCCTGAGCCAGCATCTGCCCAGCTAACAAGAGCGACGATAACACCACTGCCTTCATTTCACCCTCTCCCTCGGAAAATTGAGCAGGCAACGGGTCCTGGCAGCCACGATCTGCCGCGCTGAAACGGCAAGCAGCTGTCCAGGCCCCCGCAGTACCACTTACGGTTTGTGGCGATCTCAAGCCTCACCCGGTTACATGCGCCCGAGTCATTCCACCGTGGACTCCAATCCGTCTCCACTGGTCGTTGGGGCGGTCGCCTTGCACCGCAAACGATCGAGAATCCTCGAGCGAGCTTCCGCTTCGGCCCTGATCAAGCTCATCCCCCACCATCTACTTCCGGGCATGGGGGCGACGTGGCTACCAATCCATGAACACCTGCAACTAGCGAACTGCGCCGTCGTGGTAGTGAATTCTGACGCCCTTGCGCGACACTACCCAGCTGAGCCCGAACCTAGCCGTTGGGTTCATCTCGCCCTTGACTTTGCCCGAAAGCACATCCCGGCTCAAGGCAAGTATGTCCTGGATCCTCTCCTTGGTCTCCAGGTTCTTCCCGTTGAAGTGGCCCGGGTATAAAAACCGTATGCCGTGCCGTTCCATCAGACGTAGCATCTTTTCACAGGAAGCAATGAGCGTCGAAAAATCGCCAAACAGAAGCAAGTTCCCTGAACCGAAGGAGTCTCCGCTGAAGCCGTAGCCGGCACTTGGGTCAACAAAGGTGGTCGAGCCCGGAGTGTGCCCGGGCGTGAACACCACCAGAAGTGTGCGGTCACCCAGATCGATTTCCTGGCCATCTTCGAGGTAGCGAATCGTGCCCTTGTAGTGCGACACGAACTGGCTTTGAGCCTCTGCAGGGTGGATCCACATCTCCGGGAAATCGTTGATGGCCGAACCGGTGTGGTCGGGGTGGGCATGCGTGACGAGCAACAGTACGGGCTTCGAAGTGATCGAAGCCACGACCTTGTCGAGATCGTTAATCTTCGTCCCGGCGTCAATTAGCGCCGCCCTACGGGACCCTTCCACCAGGTACAAGCTCTCGTTGGCCATCACCCGCCCCGTGCCAACCCACGTGTGCTCATCGATCTGGTGGAACACCACGTCCTCGGTCCGTGCGACTTCTTTGCCTTCGATCCGCAACTCCAGGCCCTGAGCCCATGCAGGAGCCGAAAGCAGAAGCCACAAATAGAACAAGCCCCATCGATTCCTGTGTGGCCAGGTTCGGCAACCAGCGACGTTGCCTCGACAGGCGTTCATCACCAGCCAGAGCTGATCAGAAAACGTCCTAGGCAGCACAGTCAAACCTCCTCAAATATTCGCGTACGGTCACGCGGAAAAGTTACCCATCACGAGCGCGGACTCG
>JAUQPO010000256.1:0-347 GCA_030550335.1 Acidobacteriota bacterium | reverse complement strand
GGGGACCTAAGTGAAGCGTTTTGGCATGGAGTTTCTGGGTCACCTGAAGCGGGCCCAGCTATCGTTGTGGGGTGTGCTGGGACTCTTTCACCAGATACCATGCAGGAGCTGCGGGCCCGGGTCCACGGCGCCATCCGCCCGTACCGCTGTGAGCCTTCGCTGGCAAAAGGGTCACTGCCACTCCCGGGGCCATTGGAGCATCCACTGAATTGGAGGCCTGGCCAGTGGCAGACGACTCCGGGATTGAAGGTCCAGAAGACTCGAGGATCGATGTAGGCCCTCCCTCAGCTCGCCCACGAAAGCCTGCAGCTCCCTGGCCAGGTCAGCCATCCGCTGGCACTTCTATC
>JAUQPO010000255.1 GCA_030550335.1 Acidobacteriota bacterium | reverse complement strand
TGGCCGCGGCTGTCCAACGCGACTCGCGCCTCTTGGGAGCTATTGCTGCTGAAGGAGCTTGCGGCCGGAGCACGGGGAGAACTCGGCTGGTCGGCTGAGTGGCGCAAAGCTAAGCTCGAAGCGGCCGACATCCGTCAGCGAAGCCGGCGCTGGCGGGATTACGTTTGCGAAAGCTTCTGCGATACGGTAGCAGCCGTGCTTTCCGGCCAGTACGTCCACGAGGAGTTCACACTTGCCCCGAAGTTCGCCCGTCGTCGCCGCTCTTGGGTGCGCAGGTTCCTGGCGGCGAATGCCGAACTGCCCGTGTAGTAGAATCGAGGTAACTCGTGAGGTATCGAACTCCCGTGTTCTCATTGACTTTTCTGACGGCTGCCCTGCTGAGTTTCTTCGCGTGCAAAAGTGAGCCGGTGCGCAGTGGTAGCCCCCTAGTCAAGCCTGCTCCCGCGCGTCAGCCCGCGCCGGATTTCGAACTCAAAGACCCCGACGGCCGCATCGTGCGCTTGTCGGACTACCGAGGTAAAGTGGTCCTGCTGAACTTCTGGGCCACGTGGTGCGCTCCCTGCCGGATCGAAATCCCGTGGTTCATCGAATTTGAACGCACGTTGAAAGACCGGGGGTTTGCAGTTATCGGCGTATCGATGGACGAAGGTGGTTGGGAGGTTGTTAAGCCGTATTTGCGCCAGGTGGGAGTGAACTATCGGGTTGTCTTGGGCGATGAACGGGTCGCGACCCTCTATGGTGGTGTCGAGTCGCTACCCACCAGCTTCCTGATCGACCGGGAAGGAAAGATTGCGGCTGTGCACGTGGGACTGGTCAGCAAGCGCGCTTATCAGCAAAGCATCGAGGCCTTGTTAGAGGGACAGACTGCCTCCAGTCAGCAGCCTGGCGCGCAAGCCTACTCCGGAGGCGGGCAACCCTAGGAGTCGCAGCAGTCAGCGGTGCGGCGGTTACTGATTCGCCCGGGTGGGATCGGCGATTGTATCCTGTCCTTGCCTGCGCTGGAAGCGCTCCGTGCTGACTACACTGAGGTGTGGGTGGCCCGCCCCAACATTCCCCTGATCCGTTTCGCCGACCGCGTCGTTGCCCTAAGCGACACAGGGATCGACTGGCTGGAAATCGATCCGCACCGGGCTCCTCCGAGCCTGCTTCCGACCTTGGCCAGCTTCGACTCCATCGTTTCGTGGTATGGAGCCAACCGAGCTGAATTCCGCCAGGTGGTTTGCGCTTTGGGGTTGCCGTTCGTCTTTTTCGCTCCGTTGCCCACGGATGCGCGGTGCCATGCCACCGAGTTCTACCTACACCAGGTTGAGTCACTCGGCGCCCAGCCGCGCTCCGCGGTGCCACGCATCCCCTGTATCCCCCAACCCGATCCCGACCAACCCTATATCGTGATCCATCCCTTCTCGGGAAGCCCGAAAAAGAATTGGCCCTTGGCCCGTTATCGAGATTTAGCGGAGCGACTCCGGAAACGATGGATCGTCCAGTGGGTGGCAGGCCCCGAAGAGCCTTTGCCAGAGGCACGCCGTTTCGAAGACTTGTACGAATTGGGTTGCTGGCTGGCCGGAGCGCGTTTGTTCATCGGCAACGACTCCGGCATCGCTCATCTGGCCGCTGCGGTAGGTACTCCGACGGTCGTCTTGTTTGGCCCAACCGATCCGGCAGTTTGGGCTCCGCGCGGCGATCATGTCCACATCGTGCGTACCTCGCAGCCAGGAATGCCCATGGAGGCTTTGGAAGTCGATGAAGTGTTTGACGCAGTGGTCAAGGTTTTGGACAGGTAAGCACTCACCGTGGCGCTCCGAGCCCGACCGATGCGTGGGCATCCGTTAGAGATCCGAAGCCCGAAGAATCCGGGCGATTGCCGCCCCTGAGATATAATGGCACGGTTGCATTCTGCCGCTGAGAGTTGTGCAGCCTGTGCCGAGGAGCACCCCCAGATGCCCCACCCATGGAAAACCGATCAATGGTTCACCAGCCCTTGGAACTGGGAACCCGAAGTGCGAGCGCAGTTCGCGTTTCCGGAGAAAATCGAGATCCACGATGTCACCCTCCGAGACGGCGAGCAGCAAACCGGCATCATCCTGCGCCGCCAGGAGAAGGTAGCGATCGCTCAGAAGTTAGCCGAAGCGGGTGTGCACCGGATCGAAGCGGGTATGCCAGCGGTCTCGGCTGAAGACGAGGCAGCGATCAAAGACATCGTAGCGCTGGGCTTGCCGTCGAAGATCTTTGCCTTCGCCCGTTGCATGCCGCAGGACGTCAAGCTGGCAAAAGACTGTGGTGTTTACGGGATCATCACCGAGATCCCGGCAAGCGATCACATCATCAAGAATGCCTACGGCAAGACGCTGGAGTGGGCTATTAAGGCATCGATCGAGACCACCCTCGCCGCGAAGGAAGCCGGCTTGTACACTGTGTTCTTCACCATCGACAGCACACGCTCCGAGCCGGACAGGCTGCTCGACCTGATCGAGAAGGTGGCTACCGAAGGGCACATGGATGCCTTGACCGTTGCCGACTCGTTTGGCGGTTGCACACCTCAAGCGATTGGAATGTTTGTCCGGCGTTACCGCCAGCGTTTCCGTCAGCCTTTGGAGATCCATTGTCACGAGGATTTCGGCCTAGGCGTGGCCAACACGATCGCGGCGCTGGCGGCGGGTGCCAGTGTGGCGCACGTTACCGTCACGGGGACGGGCGAGCGAGCCGGCAACGTCCCGCTGGAAGACACTGTGCTCGCTCTCAGATGTCTCTATGGGGTCGACACCGGCATTCGGACGGAGAAGCTGTACGAGCTCTCCAAATTGGTCCAGCAATTGACTGGCATCGCGGTCCCTACCAATCGCCCGATCGTGGGCGACTGGCTTTACCACATCGAGTCGGGAATCGTCGCCATGTTCCACCGCCGCTGCAAGCACACTGAGCCGCTCGAATACATCCCGTTTTTGCCGGAGCTGGTGGGGCGCCCGCCGGTGCAGGTCGTGCTGGGCAAAGGCTCGGGGATTGCAAACATCGAGGAACATCTGGAGCGCCGTAACCTCAAGGCAAGCCCCGAGCAGACCGCGGAAATTCTGAGCCGGGTTAAGCGCTTGTCGGTGGAGAAAAAGCGGCTCCTCACAGACCAGGAATTCGACGAAATTGTGCAACAAGTGATGGGCCAAGCTTAAATTACGGCAACAGTACCGGCTTGGTCCCAGTGAACAGGGAGGAAGCACTGGGATGTTCCGGACGCTCCAAGAAATGGTTGAAGCAGCGCGAGCCTATGGTCCGGTGCGGATCGCCGTAGCGGCTGGACAAAGCCCGGAGTGCGTGGCGGCCCTGAAACAGGCTCGCGAACTTGGCCTAGCTGAGGGAATTTTCGTAGGCGACGCCCGACAGATCTGGGCTCTCGCCGATGAGATTGGCTTCGACCTACCAGCTCACCAGGTGCTGAACGAGCCGGATTTGCAAGCCGCGGCCCGGCGAGCCGTCGCGCTGGTCCGCGACGGAAACGCTGACCTGCTGATGAAAGGCAAAATCGGAACGGCTGAGCTCGTCCGGGTGGTTCTGGATCGCGACCAGGGTCTGCGGACTGGACGGCTGCTAAGCCAAGTGATAGTGTTCCAAGTGCCGGGCTTCAACCGGCTGATGCTAATGACAGACGCTGCGATCAACATCGCCCCTACCTTAGCGCAAAAAGCCGAGATGTGCCGGAACGCCATCGAAGTCGCCCACGCTTTGGGCATTGAGCGGCCTAACGTAGTGCTTCTAGCGGCACTGGAACAGGTCAACCCGGACATGCCGGCCACTGTGGATGCCGCAGCCCTGGTGGTCATGAATCGGCGTGGTCAGATCCCCGGCGCTTACCTCGAAGGGCCTTTGGCGTTGGACGCTCCCCTGAGCCGGTTCGCCGCCGAATGCAAGGGGATCGACTCTCCGGTGGTGGAGAACACCGATATCTTCGTAGCGCCTGATATCGAAGCAGCGAACATTCTTTATCGGGCGATCGTCTACTTCGCCCGGGCAGAGTCCGGGGGTATAGTCGTTGGTGCCAAGGTTCCGCTCATTCTCCTATCCCGGGCTGAAACGCCTCAGACAAAGATTCACTCTATCGCCCTGGCCATCCACGTGGCCCACTACCAACGTCAGCGGAGCACCAAGTGAGGGCATATCGTCAGGGCTGGCGAGGTGCCCCAGACACGACGAGTTTCGATACCCTATGAGTCCGACAGGAGGCTGCATGAGATTCCTAACTTGCCTCTGCGCCATAGTTCTTTCACAGTTGGCACTGGCCGAGGTACGACTCCCGCGGTTGATTTCCGATCACATGGTGCTCCAGCAAGGGCGGCCAGTGCGGATCTGGGGTCATGCCAACGCTGGTGAACAGGTTCGCGTCTCATTGGGCGAGCACCAGCGCGAGGCACGGGCCGATGCCCAGGGCCAATGGGAGGTGTTCTTCCCACCGATGGTCGCCGGGGGACCTTACGTGCTTCGCGTTTCGGCGAGCAACCGCATCGAAATTCAGGACGTACTAGTGGGCGAAGTTTGGGTCGCCTCAGGACAGTCCAATATGGAGTGGCCGCTGGAACGTGTCAATAACGCAGAACAGGAAATTGCCCAGGCGAATTTCGAACGAGTTCGCTTGTTTAAGGTGGTGCGGAAGACTTCAGACGTACCGCTGGATGACGTGGAGGGAACCTGGCAACCTTGTACTCCGGCAAGCGCGCGAGGCTTTTCCGCTGTGGCTTACTTCTTCGCACGCCATCTGCACCAGCGCCTCGGCGTGCCGGTGGGTGTGATTCAGTCTGCTTGGGGCGGTACGCCCGCCCAGGCGTGGACCAGCATGAATGCCCTCAAGCACGAGCCTGCTCTTCATTACTACCTGCGCCTGTGGGACCAGGTCCTGGACGATTACCCAGCCGAGCAGCTCCGGTACGACCGGCGCAGGCAAGAATGGGAGCGCCAGGCACAACTAGCCCGCGAGCAAAAACAGGAGCCGCCACCGCGCCCCAATCCTCCCCGTGGACCAGGTCACCCTCATGCGCCTGCGTCCTTGTTCAATGCGATGATCGCTCCCCTGACTCCGTACGCCATTCGTGGCGTGATTTGGTACCAAGGCGAATCCAACGCCGGTAACCGAGAGGACGCTAGCCTATACGCCTCGTTGTTCCAAACGATGATCCGGGACTGGTGGGAGCATTGGGGTCAAGGACCTTTTCCCTTCCTGTTCGTTCAGCTCGCCAATTTTGCTAAGGTTTCGGCCGATAGCGCCTGGCCTGAGCTGCGAGAATCGCAAACTCGTGCCTTAGAACTGCGCCATACGGGCATGGCCGTGACCATCGATATAGGCGATCCGGACGACATCCACCCCCGGAATAAGCAGGAC
>JAUQPO010000254.1 GCA_030550335.1 Acidobacteriota bacterium | reverse complement strand
GGCGCTGCCTTTACAAGGCGGAGGGTTCAGCCTGGAGAGTCGCTGGTTACCCGTCGCCCGTGCGCAAGTCCCCCGGCCGACCTTACTCGCCCAGGGCGTTCCGCGCACGCCAGGCCCTTGGCCAAGAGCTTTTGGCGAGCCCACGATAGGCCCTTCGGTCCCACACCTGCTTCGGTTTTGGTACGAGATCCTTTATACGCGCCACCTGCTGCGCTTGCCCGAGTCAGAGCCGGATCAGCTGTTGGATCGCGCTTTGGAAGGGATGCCGCCGGGAAAGGCGTTAGTTGTCAACCTTGGACAGGGTCTTGTAGCCTTCGCGTTGGCGCAACGCGGCTGGGATGTGGAAGGTTTCGATGTCTCCGACATTGCTGTCGCTCAGGCCCGCTCGATGGCGCAGCGGCTAGGGCTGCCGTTGCAAGCCACCCAGTCGACCTTCAGCAAATTCCATTGGACACCGGACTGCTGGGATCTCGTGGTGATGCTCTATGCCTATGTGCCGGTGCACAGCCGGGAGGCCGGGGATCGCTTGGTGCGATCTTTGCGACCCGGCGGCCGCCTTGTTTTCGAGAACTACGAGCCGCGCTGGCAGGATCGGAGCCACGTTCTTCCAGGGACGCTAGCGGAAAAGGACTTGCTGGAGATCTTTGCCGGATTAGAAGTGTTGTGGTTGGAACGGAAATTGGTCGGCAGCCCGGTCGATCGAGGGACCACCATAATCCAGTTCGTTGGACAGAAGCCTTATTGAGTTCCGACGCTCGGTAGCCTTGGCATCCTGCTAGTCGACATCGCCAGACAGAGCCGCGGTGTTTCCGCTCGCACACTGTGGTTTTGGCTGAGCTTTCGGCACTGCGGGCCGCTTTCGGCGAGCTTCGCTATGATAAACGTCTATGGCCAACAATCGTACGCCAATCATGGCGGGCAACTGGAAGATGTTCAAAACGCCCGCGGAAACGATTGCATTCTTTGAAAAGTTTCTCCCTCTCGTGGAACGGTCGACGCACTGTGAGATTGTCATCTGTCCCCCCTTCGTGAACATCCCTGCGGCTGTGCAGGCCGTGGCGGGCACACGGGTCGAAATTGGAGCCCAGAACTTGTTCTGGGAGAAACAAGGCGCCTATACGGGCGAAGTGGCCGGCCCCATGCTTGCCGCTGCAGGCGCGCGCTGGGTGATCATCGGTCACAGTGAGCGCCGCCAGTATTTCGGCGAGACTGACCAGACGGTGTTCAAGAAAACGGTGGCGGCGTTGGAAGCCGGACTCAAGCCCATAGTCTGTGTAGGCGAGACCTTGGAGGAACGCGAGGCGGGACAGACAGAGGCAGTGCTGGCTCGCCAGTTCGACAACGGCTTGGCGCCTCTGAGCCCGGAGCAGTTCTCTCGCGTCTCGGTCGCGTACGAGCCGGTGTGGGCCATCGGTACGGGTAGGACAGCGACGCCGGAGCTTGCTGCCGAGGCGCACCGTTTCTTGCGTGAGCGCGTCCGCGAGCGCTATGGCGAGGAAGTGGCCGCGCAGGTGCGGATCCTTTATGGTGGCAGCGTGCGCCCGGACAATGTGCGTGGCTTGATGGCCCAAGACGAGATCGATGGCACGCTGGTAGGCGGGGCGAGTCTGGATCCCGACTCATTCGCGGCAATTGTGAACTACCTCTGACGCACCGCGAGGTGAGGAACCGCGCTGGCGTGCAGTCAGGGTAGTCAACGTAGTGCGTCGGAAATGGGTGGTGGTGATCGCTGCACTCGAGGATAGCCGGTCAAACTCTGCGTGCGCACAACACGCGGGGGATACCGGCCAAATCTGGATGGATGCTCACCGCGGTCCATTGTTCGCGCAGCAGCGCGCGGACCGGCTCTGCCTTGCCGTAGCCCAGCTCCAAGACCAGCCAACCGCCTGGTTTCAACACCCGCGCGGCTTCCTCGATCAGACTCGGGTAGAATGCCAGGCCGTCCGAACCGGCATACAGGGCAATTGCCGGTTCGTACTCCCTGACTTCCGGGGGCAACTGGTGGCGTTCCTCCCATCCGACATAGGGCGGGTTAGAGACGACCACATCGAAGCTCGCGTTTTGAAAACAACGAGCGAGGTTGCAGACGGCCAAGCTTACTTGAGCGGTAAGTCGGAGTGCGTTCTCGCGCGCCACGGCAATGGCCTCTGGCGATAGGTCGGTTGCGAAAACGCGGCACTTTTTTTCAAGCTGCACGGTGATGGCAATAGCCCCGGACCCGCAGCCTATATCCAGTACGCGGCTTTCCGGCGTGATTCGCGCCAGCACGGCTTCGACGACTTGCTCGGTTTCCGGCCTCGGGATCAACACGGCCGGTGTGACCCGAAATGGCCGGCCGTAGAACTCCTGAACGCCGGTGATGTATTGGAGAGGCTCTCGGTGGCTCCTCCGGTGGATCAATTGTTGATACCTATGGAGCTGGGCTTCCGAAAGCTGATCATCCGGATGAGCGAGGACATACGTGCGGTCGCGACCGAGTAACCATGCCAGCAACAGCTCGGCATCCAGGCGCGGATTCTCCACTCCAGCCCGTTCCAAGGCTTCCTGCGCACGGTGCACAGCTTGTCGGAGAGTCACTGTGTTCAGGCCGCAGCGTCCTGTTGCTTCAGCCGCTCAGCTTCGTAATACGTAGTGAGGGCGTCGATCAGCGGATCGAGGTTCCCGTCCAGGATCTCGGAAAGTTGGTGGAGCGTCAGGCCGATGCGATGATCAGTGACTCGGTTTTGCGGGAAATTGTATGTGCGGATTTTCTCGCTTCGCTCACCACTCTTGATCATGTCGCGCCGTTGCGCGTCGAGGGCTTCTTGTTGCTTGGAGCGTTCGAGTTCGTAAAGGCGAGAGCGCAACACTCGCTCAGCCTTCGCCCGGTTTTTGATCTGAGACCTTTCATCTTGACAGGTGACGACGATCCCTGTGGGCAGGTGTGTGATCCGGACCGCGGAGTGAGTGCGATTGACATGTTGGCCGCCGGGCCCGGAAGCGCAGAAAGTGTCGATCTGTAAGTCCTTTGGGTCGATCTTCACCTCCACCTCGTCCGGCTCGGGTAGCACGGCCACCGTCACTGTAGAGGTATGGATGCGCCCTTGGGACTCCGTCACAGGCACACGTTGCACGCGGTGGACCCCGCTTTCGTACTTCAGCCGGCTGTAAACCCGGTCGCCACTGATTAGCGCTATGACTTCTTTGTAGCCACCAATGTCGGACTCGCTGACCGAGGTTACTTCGACCTTCCAGCCTTTAGAGTCAGCGTAGCGGCTGTACATGCGGAAGATCTCAGCCGCGAAGAGTGTAGCCTCATCGCCGCCGGTTCCCGCCCGAATTTCCAGCAAAACATTCCGCTCATCGTTCGGATCTTTTGGCAGGAGCAATACTCGCAACTGGTGCTCGAGTTGTTCCCTCTTAGGTTCCAGAGTTTTCAGGTCTTCTTCAGCCAGCTCCCTGACGTCCGGATCGCCATCTTTCAAAAGCTGGCGCGCCTGTTCGATCTGCCGCATCACGCTCTTCCATTCTCGGAACTTCGTGACAATCGGCTCTAACTCCGTCCTGGCCTTGGCGACCTTTCTGTAGGTGTTGGGGTCGCTCAAGACCTCCGCCGTCGCCAGCTGCTCGTTGAGTTCCTCGAACCGCTTTTCGAGTTCCTCCAGCTTCTCCAGGTACTTCATCGCTCGATTCAGCGCTTCAGGCGATTACGGGCCGGCCACCCTGGAGCCTTTCCAGCTCCAATGCCCCTTCCAGTGCGTGGATAGCCACGCGGAGCTGCGCGTCGCTAGGGCGTCGCGTGGTAATCCGTTGCAACCATAAGCCCGGCTGGGCAAAAGCCAGTAACAGGCCTTGGCGTCGGGCAGCTGCCCGGATGACCTCATAACTGAGGCTCAGGATTAGGGGCAACAATCCAAGGCGCGCGAGAAACCGACTCGCAAAGTCCTCAGCCGGGACGAGGGCGTAGATGAGGATGGCCACTAGCATCACCACGATCAGAAAGCTCGTGCCACACCGAGGATGCCGGGTCGGGTACCGGCGCGCATTCTCCACACTCAGGGGCTCGCCCGACTCGAAGTTGAAGACGACCATGTGTTCAGCTCCGTGATACTCAAACACTCGCCGGATCTCGGCCCATTGCGAGATCGCCACCAAAAACCCTAAAAAGATCAGCAGCCGGATCACCCCATCGAAGAGGTTAAATACGAGCTGCTCGTTCAGCGGGGTCCAGTGACTGGCGATCAGCGTGGCCATCCACAACGGCACGAACTTGTAGAGAAAGATGAAAAACCCCACTGAAAACGCCAAATTCAGGGCGAGCGCCCAATCGAACCCTTTGGCCTGGCGTTCCCGCGGTGGTGATGTCTCTTCGACAACGGCCTCGGCGGAAAACTTCAGGGCTTTAATCCCAAGGTACATAGCCTGGCCTAGCACGACCGGACCGCGAATCAACGGCCAGCCCAGCCACCGATGTGTTTCTGAGGGCTTCGACACCGCCTGTCGATCCGCCACAAATTCCCCGTTTGGCTTTTGCACCACTACGCAATAGCTATGCGGAGCGCGCATC
Source organism: Acidobacteriota bacterium (assembly GCA_030550335.1). Taxonomy (GTDB): domain Bacteria; phylum Acidobacteriota; class Terriglobia; order Bryobacterales; family Bryobacteraceae; genus JAUQPO01. Next base: position 838 of record JAUQPO010000254.1, on the reverse strand, counting down.
ATCACGCCCTCGATGACGGCTTGGCCGCCGATCAACACCTCCTCACCTTGGTTGCTCCATTGAACCGGCAGGAGTTGGAGGTGGAGAGCAGAGTGCAGGTACTCTCTGAGCGCCCTCAGCCCCAGCATCCCATCTCTCAGTTTATCAGTGCCAATTCGACCACCGGCCCGACTGCCGGGCTCGAACCCGGCTTGATTGACCCTGCCAAGGAGGAAAATTTGCCCAGCGAGCCACCGAATCCACGTGGGTTCCCGCCATGATCGGTGGTCGTGCGGCACAGGGAACGCGACCGCGCAAGGTTATCCAGCATCCCCACGTTAGAATGGTGGCGACAGGAGGAAACGTGCGGCTTTTCCCGCGTCGCCCTACGCCAACGGTCAACGTTGGAGGCGTGCTCATCGGCAGCTCACACCCAGTCGTCATCCAGTCGATGACGAACACGGACACAGCAGATGTGGTTGCTACCGCCGACCAGGTGGAGCAGTTAGTTGCTGCGGGTTCCGAACTCGTTCGAGTCACGGTCAATACAGAGGCTGCTGCGGAGGCGGTGCCGCGCATCGTCGAGGAGTTAGAACGGCGGGGCGTGCGGGTGCCACTGATCGGCGATTTCCATTACAACGGCCACATCCTGCTTACCAAGTATCCAGCCTGCGCCAAGGCGTTGGCCAAGTACCGCATCAACCCGGGAAACGTCGATGTAGGCCGCCGTGACGACACAAATTTCCGGACCATGATTGAGCTGGCGATCCAGTACGAGAAGCCCATTCGCATCGGGGTGAACTGGGGTTCGCTGGACAAGAACCTTTTGGCCCGGCTGATGGATGCTAACGCGAGGCGG
>JAUQPO010000253.1 GCA_030550335.1 Acidobacteriota bacterium | reverse complement strand
GGCGGCGCATAGAACAAGTAGTTATAGCCGACCAGCGTATCGCGCAACAGCGGGGCTAGCTGTCCACGCAAAGCGCGCAGTCGTTGGGGCGAGCCCAAAGCTCGGCGCGCTTCCTGCACCAGATCCAAACGCCGTTGCCACTGGATGTGTCGCTCGACCCAGTAGCCGTGCGATAGCCCCGTGCGTTCCACTTGGCTAATGCTCTCCCAGTACGGTTGCACCTCCTCCAACCTTGTGCTGATCCGCGCGAGCAACGGCGTGTCAAGCTTCTCGCCTTGGGCCACCGCTTCGAGATGCCGAGCTGCTTCGATCAAAGCATCCGCAGGGATCAACTTCTGAGCTTCGAACAGTTCCATCAGATGCTCGACTAGCCGCCGGTGCACTTCGGCATCGACCTGTGCCGGGACGCCTGCCAGCAAGTCCAAGATCCTGTCGTGCAAGCTCAGGCGCCCCCGCGCCCCTGTAGCTGCGATGAGGTGTTCTAGCCCGCTCGCTGCGGCGTCGAATAAACTGACCGCGTCATTCACCTTGGCGAAGCGGTCCATCAAACCGACAAACTGTTCGCTCGCTTGCTCCGCGCCCAGCACCCCGTCACGCACCAGGATCTGCCACAGCCCCACCAGCGCCTGGAATGATCCCGCCACGTTCGCGCGGAGCATACGGTCATCGATGCGATCGATCGTTGCCGCTACGTCCAAGAACTTGAGAATGGCCTCGTCAGTGAGTTCGGGGGTCTCGGCAAAAATCCGGTACTGAGCCCCGTAAGCCGGATACATCTCGACCAGGCGCTGAACCGTAGATGCTTGCAAAGGCACCCGGCGCCCCCGGTCGAGATCGCTCAACAGCATGAAGAGTTTGAGTGGTTCGTTCTCGACTGCGCGCCGACAATAAGCGAACAGCGCTTCCAGCAGGTCGTCGGGTTCTTTCCAAGTTGGGGCCCATCGCTGCAACCGCTTGCCGTAAACCTCCCCTTTCTCTCTCGCAAAGAGTCCTTTCCAGATTTCCAGGTTGCCCGGGATGTGGGGGCTGCCGTCGGGATCAAGCCACAATCGGCTGATCAGGAGCACCATCTCGGAGTTGGCGCGGAAGACCGGCCGCGCAGGCCCAGGGCTGGTGACTTTGCCCCGGATGGCCAGGTAAAAGCGCTCCAAACGCTGCGGTTGGGTCAAATACTCCCTGACCGGCCCATCAATGCGCAGCAAAGCGTCGAAAAAGCTCGCCAACCAACCGTCATCTCGAGCGATCAACGCGGCAAAAAACTCGGCACCCTTATCCGGATCCTCGCCCACCAAGCGTCGCCAGACTCGGCGAGCTTCTGGGCCGCCGGGTGTGATAGCCTTGCCCTGGCGGATTTGGAACATGCCCCCATAAAAGTCCAGCACGTGCGCAAACGCGCTGAGCTTCTCGAGTGGAACGGCCCGGCGTAACGCTTCTGCCGTCTCTGGATCCAACTTGGCCATGGCCATGTACACACGGCACAGCGCCGGGTCATCCAGGAAAGCATCAATAGCGGTTGCTGGGCTTGCCTGCCGCGAACCCAACCAGTACTCGACACCGTAAAGAATCGGGATGCGGGTGGGCCGGTAAGGATAGCGGAATGGCCGGTTGGTCCGAAGGGCCTGTTCCAGCTCAGCTAAGGGAAAACCAGAGTCAATCGTCAGGAAGGCGCGCGTCGCGTTGACAGTCTCCAGCACCAGCTCGGTCCCGCACCGGCCGCGCATGCGATATCCAAGCACCCGCAACAGGTCGCCCGTCGCCGCCGAATCGCACGACTCGATCGTGATGACCTGCTCATTTCCAGCCAATTGCTGCAGCTCCCGCGCCTGAGCCACGTAGCGCTTTAACAGCTTCAAGTATTCAGTGGGTTCCAAGCCCTGGTAGCTGGCCACTGCGCGGTACCCGTTGATCACCACGTTGCGCGCCACGGCCGGCAGTACCTCCACAGGTTCCAGGTAAGGAGAGATCGCCGCCATTCGCGCGAACGATTCCAACGGGCCAGGGATCTCGATGAAGCCATAGCCGGGCGGAATTTCAACCGGGGCAGGGGGGAAAGTAACCGTCCCTCCCCCAGCCTCTCGGTACAGTTCCAGATATCGTCCTGCCGCCTGACGGTCGCCACGCAGCAGAGCGTGTAAAGCAAGCCGCCGTGCGATCCACCGACGCCGTTCGGGATCTTGGACCCGCTCGAGCAGGCGTAGATATACTTCCTCGGTCGCCGGATCGTTGTGGCGTTCTAAAAATTGTGCCAGCTCCCCCAGCGCCGAAACGTCCAACGGATTCCTGCGCACTTGCTCGAACAAAACCGCCCGCGCTTTTAAGGGCTCGCCCCTCAACTCCAAAGCGTCTGCTTGCGCCAGCTGCCCAGCAAAGCCCGGTCGGCTTCCTACCAGTAAGCTCGCCAAAAGACAAGAAAACCCTAAGAAAAGCTGCCCAATATGCTCACCCCGTTCCCCGATCATGATTTTCAGCCGCCTGGACGGCTGCCTCCCTCGTTTCATCTTAATTAAGCACCAACTCGTTCGCGACCACCAAGGGACTCCACACGACTGGCCCGGAAGCCCACCTCGCATTCGGGCGCCACAGCCCCGAGTTGAACGAGTCGGCAAACCGCGCCAGAATGTAAGCGCTATGGGTGGACATCGCTTATTGCTGACTCTAGTGTGCACCGGTTCGTTGCTGGCCCAACAACCAAAAATCGCAGTCATTGGGCTTGTTCATTCACATGTCTGGGGGCACCTCCAGAACATGGTTCAAGGCAAGGCGGCCCAGCTGGTCGGGATCGCCGAACCCAACCAGGAGCTGGTCGCCGAGGCCCAGCGCCTGGGCGCGGCTCGCGAGTTGTTCTTCGATGACTACCGCAAGATGCTCGATCAAGTGCGCCCGGAGATCGTCTGGGCCTTCGTGGAAAACTACCGCCACCTAGAGATTGTGCAGGCTTGCGCGCCGCGCAAGATTCACGTCATGTTCGAAAAGCCTCTCGCGTCGACTTTCCGCGATGCTCGTGAAATCCAGCGGCTGGCCCGGCAACATGGCATCTACGTGATGACCAACTACCAGATGGCTTGGTGGCCATCGAACTACGCGGCTAAGCAAGCCGCTGAGCAGGGCACGATCGGTCAAGTCTGGCGCCTCCGCGGCATTGTGGGACACGGCGGCCCGGGATCGCGCGGCGTTCGGAGCCAGTATTTCTTCGCTTGGCTGACCGATCCAGTCAAGAACGGCGGCGGGGCTTTAGTCGACTTCGGCTGTTACAACGCCTTGTGGAGCTTGTGGTACTTGGGCAAGCCCAAGCAGGTCTTCGCACAAGTACATCAGCTGCGGCCACAGGAGTTCCCCAAAGTCGAGGACACCTCGCTGATGGTCTTGACCTATGATCGAGCTATCGGAGTGTTCGAGGGTAGTTGGGACCTGCCTCGAAGCTTTCAAGACTTGGAGGTCTTCGGCTTGCAAGGCAGTTTGTACGTGACCCGGGAAGGAGTGGAATTGCGCCGTCTCCGCCAGGCGCCGGAGCGCCTGCCCCTACCTCAGCTTCCGCCCGAACAATCCGATCCTGTGACCTACATGGTCCACTGTGTTCGCAATGGGAAAGCGCCGGAAGGCTTGGTCGGCCTCGACATCAACGTCGACGTGGTGGAAGTGGTCGAGGCTGCGAAGCGCTCGGCAACTTCTGGACGCGCCGTCCGACTGCCACTGACTCCCTGAAGGCAAGCCGCGGGGTTGGAGCCACGCCCAACTGCAAAGCACAGGCGCGTGACGACCATAGCGCCGCTTTTGCGCGAGTGGATGCCTACGCAACGTCAGGACCGAGCGGCGCGTTGCGTATGACAAGCGTCAATAAACTCGCCGGTCTCGGCCGCTCCGGAGTCATCGGGCTTACCAAAGCGGTTGCTACACGTGATTGCGCAGCATCAGTTCTTTCGGATGGGGCTCCAGGTACGTCTGCCCCTCCAGGTAGCTGACGCCATAGCGGCGCACAAAGTGGCGCACCAACGTGATCGGCACGACCAGAGGCACCAGCTCTCTACCGTAGTCCCCAATCGCGGCCAGAAGTTCCTGCTTCTCTTGCGGCGTCAAGTGGTGCTTTAAATGCCCGAGCATGTGCAGCAATACATTCGTATGCCGGGCTCGTGTAGCTGGCTTGCGGAGGGCCTCCATAAAGGCCTTCTGGTAGACTGCGCATAGTTCCGCGCTTGGTTTCCCTTTTGCGTTGGCCACCAAGCGACCCAGCTCGCGGTACCGTTGCGGATCGTGTGCAAGCAGGAGCATTTTCTCAGCGGTGTGAAAACGCACGAGTTCCCCACAGCTGGGTGGGCGTTTGCAAAGCTCCCGCAAGCGCCGGTAGGCAAATACTCGCTCGAAAAAGTTCTCGCGCAAAGCCGGATCATGAAGCCGGCCTTCTTCTTCCACCGGCAGCAACGGCAGTGCCTCCATGAGGACCTGTGCGAACAAACCTCGGCCCGTGCGCAGCGGTGGCTGGCCAGCCCTGTGGATTCGCACCCGCTCCATCCCGCACGAAGGGGAGTCCTTCTTGAGAATGAAACCGCAAATGCCCAACCGTTCCAACTCTCGGACCTTGCGCCGAGCCCACTCGATCATCGCGGCAGTATGGTCCTGGTTGGTGGCGACGCCCACTAAGCGCACTTGGTCCCCGACCTGGACCAGGTGGATCGGCTCCCGGGGTGTCCCTAACCCTATTCCCACTTCGGGGCACACAGGAACGAGTTGGACGATTCGGCCCAGGGTCTGCACGATGAAGGGGTCTTTCTTGTGCGTGCCGTCGTAGCGCACTTCCTCACCCACCAAACAGGCGGAAACCGCTATGAGTACTTCGCCGGCATGGGCTTCTGGCATCGGCTGTTCAGTCCTCCCGGAGTCTTGCTTTGGGATGAGCCAACAGGGTCGATGCTTTGTAGTGTAGTATCTGCAGCTCATGCGAGGCCCTGTAGGCTATGTGGCTCTGGGCGGTTCCCCCTTAGGCTACCGAGGCAGACCCGGCAGACAGCCGGGGTGGCTTGGACACCAGGAAAGCCGTGCGGTGGGTCAGGTTGCGGACTGCGGGGCTTTGGGTTTGTTGTGAGTTGCGCGGAAAGGATTGAGTCTTGACAGGAACTTCTCTGCGCAACAGATTGATTCACAAGGGGCTTTATGTGATCCCACGCTGGCGATCCCTTTGACTACCCGTTACCCTATCGCTCCCTCGGGGAGCGCTTCCTCAATCCGGAAAAAGCACATACGGGCCTGCACGACGACTACCTCTGGCCGCATTTCACTCGTTGGCTGGGGGTCTGACAATGGGCCTCAAGATCGCAGAGAGTAGTGGAACATACTGGTTCGCCATCGGCACAGCTCCTCCAGCTCGGGCCAACTCCGAATGGCCACCCAAA
>JAUQPO010000252.1 GCA_030550335.1 Acidobacteriota bacterium | reverse complement strand
ATCGGGAATTCGCTGGGTGGTCCCCCGTCGATTTGTCGCTTGGCCAGCTGTTGCTGGTAATCAAAGAAGATGCGCTCTTGCCTTTGCCGGTTCAATCGCCGAGCCTGTTTTTCTAGCGACAAGGTGCAGAAGTTTTCTGTAGCCGTGGTGGCGTAATGGTCTGTAAATCGCAGACCGGGCACAGCGATATCGAACGAGAGCGAGAATTGCCAGGCTGCGGGTTGACCTTGCTTAACGGGCACTGCCTCGAGCTTCGCCGTACCCAGGTCCAGGCCACTAGGCCACCCGATCTGGTATTCGAGCTTTTCCCCGTCGGCTGGGGGTACTGCGGCCCTTGCCGTGGCAAGCCCCAACAGCAGGCTCCCGAGAGCCGCCAAACCAGCGCGCCTGATCATCGCCAGACCGACAACGATTTTACTGTGGCGGAGGGTCGGGCCCGCTGTTGCTCTGCGGTGCGGTAGTAAATCGCGAGGGTTTGGCAGGCGGATTTCTCCCAGCTGAACATCGCTGCCCGCTTCAGCCCGAGCCGTTCCATCCGGGCGCGTAGTTCGCCGTCCATGAGTAGATCTCGAAGCGCTCGCACCACGTCCTCGGTCGAGCTGGGATCAAAGAAGACTGCAGCGGCGTCAGCCACTTCCGGGATAGCTGTGACCCTGGAGCAAGCTACAGGGCGTCCACATGCCATGGCCTCGAGTACTGGCAGCCCGAAACCTTCGTAGAAGGACGGGAACACGAACACGTCGCAGGCAGCGTAGAGCGTGGTCAGGTCGTGATCCGGCACGTAGCCCAGGTAGTGAATGCGTTCGGCTGCAAGGGAGCGGCGAGCTGCTTGGATCACCTTTTCCCCGCGCCAGCCCAACTTCCCCACTAGAACCAGGTGATGAGGCAGTTGGGGGTAGTGGCGCACGAGTGCTTCGAAGGCCCGGATCAGTCCTTCTTGGTTCTTGCGGGGTTGTAGGTCCCCCACCGTAAGTACGAAGGGCTGGTCAATGCCATAAAGCTGGCGGACCTGGCTGCGAGCATTTTCATACGACAGTGGGTGGAACTCCGGGCCAGCAGCGTTGTAGACCGTGATCACGCGCTCTTCGGGAAGGCCGAAGGCGCGGATGACCGCTCGACGGGAGAATTCGCTAGGTGTCAGCACATAAGCGGCGCGGTGGACAGTCTGTCTAACCGAGTAGCGCAACTGGAGGGCTCGCAGTTGAGGGAAAAACTCCGGGTGCTCGATGAAGCTTACATCGTGCACGGTCACCACTAGAGGCACAGGACAGAGCGGCGGCGCGGTGTATTGCACATGCACCAGGTCTGGCCGGTCGGTGGCCAGGCGTCGAGGTAAGTCTGCCGCCAACCGGATCCAGGGATTGCGAGACACCAGGCGCTGACGGAAGCGATCCGGGACCCAACGCCTTGCTCTCGGTGCAGAGATGTAAGCGATGAATTCGGAGTCCGAATCCAGGCGGTCAAACCAGCGGACCAGATTCCGCACGTAGACTTCGTTGCCCGTCAAGTGCTGGCCGATCGCGTGGGCGTCGATCGCGAACCGCATGCTGTCACTGCACCTTTGGGTCAGACTGGCCGGCGGCCGCTAGATGCCAGCCATCTCCAACTTGCACCATCCCGCCTCCCAGGTGAAACTTTGCTCGTACAAGGCCCGCCCTGCACGGGCTAGTGCCTCTCGCCGGGTCGGGCAGGCGAGGAGAAAAGAGACGGCTTCGACGAACTCCGCAGGGCTGCGCGCTAGCCATCCGTGAATCCCATGTTGAAGCGGTAGACCCTCGGCGCCCAACGGCGTCGTGACCACAGGCGTCCCAGCCGCCCAAGCTTCCAAGATCTTGATCCGTGTCCCGCTGCCGGCGCGGATGGGAACTACCGCAATGGCGGCGCGCGCAAGTTCTCGAACGGCGTCCACCACAGCTCCAGTGAACCGAATGCGCTCGCCGCGAACGATGGCTTGCACCCCTCCTGGATTTTTGCCAATCAAGACCCACTCCAACCTTGGCCATCTGCGAACCAGTGCCGGCCAAACATTTTTGTAAAAGAAGCAAACGGCATCGATATTTGGATAGTACTCCAAGTTTCCCGAAAAGGCGATCCGGTGGAAACGATTTTCGTCATACGGAGCGTAGTACGGAATGGTGTTCGGGTAAACGAAGGTCGAAGCTCCCGACGCTCTTTGCCGGACGAGCGCTTCCTCGACGGGTGAGGTGACGAGAATCAGCGAGGGCTCGCTCAGCCGCTGTTGCTCGAGCTTGACCGCGCACCGAGCGAAACGACGGTGGAACCAAGCCAGTAGCCCGCGGGTTACCTGCGCGCAACGCTCGTGCCAAACCGATTCGAGATTGTGCAGGTCCAGCACCACCCGCGAAGCACGTTCCCGTAAGAGGGGCACGTACCCACTGCACCAGAAATGTTCGACGACGGCGAGATCGTAGGCGCGGCCTCGAAGAAACGCCTGCAGAAAGGATTCGTAGCCTGAGAAGCGATCGACCAACGGCGGAACGCCACGCACCGCGCGCACGAAATTGCGCCACAGGCGTGCCGCGGCGTGCCGGGCATGCGGTCGGAGCCGCACGAACTCCACTGCATGAGCGCGCGCAGACCAGTGCTGCTGGCTGTCGGCTGACGGAGCGGCTTCGTGAAACACTATGGCGTCGAGTTCGTATCGCGCCGACAAATATTCGACGAGCCCAGCCGTGCGCGTTGGTCCCCCACCGCGTACGGGATACGGGTTTTCGGGACAGAGGATCAGTGCTCTGGGCTTAGCTCGCATTCGAGCCGACGATCTCCTCGTAGATTGCTCGCGTCAGTCGCGCCGTTCGATCCCAGTCGAACAAGCGCGCACGGGCCAGGGCTCGCTCGACCCACTGGGCTCGCCAGCTGGTATGCTCCACCACGGCAAGCATCGCTTCCACCCATGGGCGTGCGTCGGCCGGGTCCAAGTACAAGGCAGCTGGGCCTGCCACCTCTTCCACTGCCGGGTTCCGTGCGGCCAGAACCGGTGTGCCGCATTGCATCGCTTCGAGTACAGGCAGTCCGAAGCCTTCGTAAGCCGAGGGGTGCAGCAGCGCTTGTGCACCACAGTACAGCCGGGCGAGCTCTGGATCACTCACCAGGCCTAGGATTTCCAAACCCGGCTCGTTCGGCATGGTGATTCCAGAGACGTTGCCCACTACGCGGAGCAGAACCTCGCGCTGGCGGTGTACTGTCTTCCAGGCCTCGAGGACGACTTTTAGGTTCTTTCGAGACGCGTGGCTTGCGACCACCAAAAAGTAGGGCTTTTGGGGCCTGTCAGCTTCCACTGGGCGAAACACCCGCGCGGCCGCTAAGGGAATGGCTACGACCCGCGAGGCTGGCAACCGGAAGCGCTCGATCAATTGTCGCCGGATTGTTTCGGTCGGGGTGACTACTTTTCGAGCCAGCCGCAAGCGCAGCAACCAGGGTGTGCGCCGGCGGACTCGCGGGCTAACGTCTCGCTGCCAGGGTTCGATCCATGGTGACAGGTCGTGGACGGTCATGACTGCTGGGACCAGCGGGATGTAAGGGACTGAGAAGTCCGTGCCATGAAAGACTGCCACGTGGTGTTTTTTCAAGCGATATGGGAGGCCGAGGGACCACCATTTCCGGCGTAGCCACCGGGAGGTTTCGACCCAGGGCTGTAAGTTGGGTGGGCCATCGAGGGAGGGAATGGGCTGGGCTGAAAGCAACAGAATTTGGTCCTCGGGGAATTGCTTGGCCAAGGCTCGGGCGAGTTCCTCGGTGTACCGACGAAGGCCCCCCGCGGGGACCGCGAGCGGGCCACCGTCAAGCGCGATCCGCATACCAGTCGCTTATCTCTAAAATCGCACCCGCCGGCTGGTGCGGTAGTCCCTGGTGGCAAGCTTGCCGCCTGAGTCAGCTCTAGCTCGGCGGATGATAATCAGGACAGATGCCATGGAGGTGGTGTCGAGCGTGGGATCAGAAATGCTGCTTGTATTCATCGGGGCTTTGGCTGGCGGGCTGCTGGTTTACTGGTTTCAGCGCCAGCGCTTGCAACAATTGCAGGCCCTTTGGGAGGCCGATCTCCGCGCCCGCGACGAACGGCTGGCGGCACGGGAGGAACGGATCGGGCAGTTGGAGAACGAGATAGCGAGCTACCGGCAGCGGCAGGAACAGCTCCAGGACCAGGTACGTTGCCTGGAGGTCGAAAAAGCGCAACTGTCGACACGCCTGGCGGAGGCTCACCGTGCGAGCGAGGAGCAGCGGCAGTTACTCGAACAGGCCCAGCAAAAGCTGAGCGACACGTTCAAGGCATTGTCGGACGACGCACTGAAGTCGAACAGCCAGCTGTTGCTGCAGATCGCGAAACAGGAGCTGGAGAAGCAACAGCAGGCAGCCCAGAACGATTTGGAGGCGCGGCAGCGGGCGATTGACGAGCTGATCCGGCCGCTACGCGAGACCTTGGATAAGGTGGAGCAGAACCTCAAGCAGGTGGAGCAGAACCATGCTGGCGTACGGGAGCAACTGCGGTTGCTGAGCGACCTGCAACAATCGCTACGGGCAGAAACGCAAAACCTGGTGCAGGCCTTACGAACGCCGTCGGCCCGGGGACGTTGGGGCGAGATCCAGCTCCGGCGTGTGGTCGAGCTTGCTGGGATGGTTAACCATTGTGACTTCACCGAGCAAGCTTCGGTGGACAGCGATGACGGCAAACTGCGCCCGGATATGATCATTCACTTGCCCAATGGTCGCAAAGTGGTCGTGGACGCGAAAGTTTCTCTGAAAGCCTACCTGGAGTCGCTGGAGGCGAAGGATGAAGAGACCCGGCAAGCCTGCTTGCGCGAACACGCTAGACAAGTTCGGGAACATCTACGACAACTCCAGAGCAAACGCTACTGGGAGCAGTTCGATCCGGCTCCGGAGTTCGTGGTCGCCTTCCTACCAGGCGAGGTATTCTTCAGTGCGGCCTTGCAGTGCGACCCGGAACTGATCGAGTTCGCGGTTACGCACAAGGTGATCTTGGCGACGCCCACTACGCTCATTGCCTTGTTGAAGGCGGTCAGTTACGGGTGGCAAGAGCAGCAGCTGACTGAGAGTGCTAAGGAGATCCGTGAACTGGGCCGCTCGCTTTACGAGCGGTTGGGAACGTGGACAGAACACCTCCTGAGAGTGAGCAAGAGCTTGGAGAAACTGGTGGATGACTACAACAAGGCTGTCAGTTCGCTCGAAAGAAGGGTATTGCCGGCTGCGCGACGGTTCCAGGAGCTGGGAATAGCTTCGAGCAGGGAGATAGCAGAACTTCGGCCACTGGATCGCGGCGTCCGCAGCTGGTCTGTTGGTGAATGGGACGAGGCGCTTGAACCAGCCGAAAGAAAACTGCTGGCGGGACTGGAGGGTGAAGCGGGGGACGAGTTTTGAAGACAACTCCTATGGCGGGTCT
>JAUQPO010000251.1 GCA_030550335.1 Acidobacteriota bacterium | reverse complement strand
ACCTCAAACCGATGCGCCAACCGCGTCGTTTCTCGGGGTTGAGGCCTGATCACTCGGAAGCCTTCCTGTATCGGGTGCTCAACAATGAGCAGCTTTGGTCGGCGCTCGACGTTCCGAATCGTGTACTGCCTGGTTCGGCGCACCACCGACACCGTAGTGAGCACTCCCCGGCTCATATGCACTTCAGTGAGCTGCCGTTCTTCGGAGCCCAGACGGGTGGTGACCCAAGTGCCCGCGTCCACGGCATAGCTGAGCAGTCGGCGGTCGCCCGGCCGCAACGTCTCGAGCAACGCCTCCCCAGCGTACGCCCCTTCATCAAACACGGTAACCGGACCACCGTCCAGCGTCTGCCCAGTGTGGTTGGTGAGCTCGATGGCCCACAACGGGTGCTCTGGATGAAAGCTTTCGCCGAAGATCAGTAACTTGCGAGCTTCAAGCTCGGTTGTAAGAAACGGCATCATGGCCGACTGCCCACGCGGGACAGTCACCAGCCGGGTGAACCGGTACTCGAAGAACTCACCTCGCACTTCACCCCCTGCAGCAGCCTGCACCGTGCTGAGAGCTGCCGCCGGAGCTGCTTTAGGCCCAGCTACCGCAGCAGGACGTTCTTTGGACAAAGGCTGAGCCCGCACCATAGCCGCCTGGCTCGCCACCGCAACTTCGTGAACTGCAGGAGGCTGTACCCCGCTCTCCGGCGACTGCACGATCGGACGATCGCGGTAAATCGGCTCGTAGAGTCGGGGAATGAAGGAAATCGGTTGGCCAGATACCACCGCTAGCTGGACGTCCACCCAGTCGTCGTCGGTGGTGTTTTGCACGATTGCCCAACCCTCAATAAGGACCTTGCCGTTGCCAATGGCCAAGCGGTAGCTAGACTTCCAAACGGGAGCCGGGACCATATAGGCTACCGTGAGTTCCTCCACTCCACGCTGGCCCGCCTCGATGTAGATGTTGCGCCGCTCGGCCGATCGACCCTCGGCCAACGCTCGCAAGTAGTCGCGCAACTCCTGTTGCAAAGCCGGATTCAAAAAGCGGACGGCGCTGGCGCGACCCAGATCGACAAGCTGCAAGTCTCCGTTTCCGGTCACCAGCGTCAGCTCCTGGCGCTCCGGGACGTTCGCCGCCGCCGGGCGAATGCGCGCTCCCGCGATGACCCCTACCAGCTTCGCCTCGCCCAGATCCACTTCTACACGCTCGCCCTTCAACCTGTCCAGAAGCTTGGCCAACGACTCTTCGGAGCCGAGCTGGATCCGGTATTTTTGCAGGCGCACTTCCAGGGGCTCGCTCGCATCGTAATGCAACATCACCATGCCCGCCTGACCACTCGAACGCACCACCAACGACTTCAGCACGTCGTCCATCTCCGTTGGCCGGAAGCTCAGGACCAGACGCTCCCCGGGTTGCAACCGGCCATTGCGTTCGATATAGGCAACGCCAGGCTTATACAGCACTACTCGGCGCACGGGTAGTTCAGCGCCGCACACCGCCAATCCACCAACCACCAACCACGCGAGCGCGCGCATCTCACCCGCCTAGACGTGAGCCCCCGCTGCCCGGTTGCTCACCCGCTCACTCACCCATGACCTTGATGATTACCCGTTTGCGACGCTGGCCGTCGAACTCCGCGTAGTAAACCTGTTGCCATGGACCTAGATCCAACTTGCCACCCGTGATGGGCAAGATGACTTGATGGTGCACGAGCAAGCTCTTCAGGTGTGCGTCCCCATTGGTCTCACCCGTCAAGTGATGCCGGTAATCGGGACGGAACGGCGCCAGTTTCTCCAACCACTCGTCGATGTCGGCAAGTAGCCCATCCTCGGCATCGTTCACCCAAACACCGGCAGTGATGTGCATCGCTGACACGAGGACCATACCTTCCTGGACGCCGCTCTTGCGCACAGCTTCTTGCACTCTGTCGGTGATGTTGATGTACTCGCGGTGTTTCTTGGTGTTGAACCACAGGTATTCTGTGTAGAACTTCATACATCGCGATCATAACGCAGCCGCGGTTGGGAATCGCCGTGCTTCCGGATTCATCCGGGCACGGGGCGCGAGGCACATCGCTTGAGAGAGCTTCCCGTCGACCGAGCCCGAGCGATGGTGGCGGGGCAGGCGGCGTTCACCCTCCGTCCGTTCACACGGTTCAATTCGACTCGACCGAATGGCAGGCCAGCCGTAGGGCTTGCGACCGCGGTATAAGGCGAGCCGTACTAAGACCTCCTGCCAGAGGGCTGCTGCCTGCTCCAAATACCTGCTCCCCAAGCCCTGCCCTTCTAGCCTGCTATGCTGAGCAAACGGATGCTCGTCCCAATTGACCGAATCCAGTTGGTGACTGCCGGTAGCCATGTGCGGAAACAGCGCGGGTCCGCGGACTGTACTAGGCGTCACTGAGTGCTTCCCAGGTACGAGCTTCGAGTCCCACCTGGCCAGCGAGGCTCGTTCCTTGCACCGTATGGGCATACAGTTTCACCTGACTGTGGGCGAAAAAGTCGATCATGCTCATCTGCCCGCTCACCTCTCCAGTTTGAGCATCGGGTTACCCCTGTCGCCTGAGATGACTGTGGCCCAGATGCTCGAATGCGCTGAGGTGCTCAGACTGCAGATCCGCTCTTTTCACGTTGATTTAGTGCACGCTTATCCGTACTTATCCCTCATCCCGGCGCTCTTCGCCGCCATTCAAGAAGAGGTCCCCTTCGTCCTGACCCTCAACGGTCCTTCTCCGCTGGCCAACTGCTATGGGCCGGTGTACGAGGAAGTTCTCAAGTCCCTGATCTTGAGCAATGGCCTTACGGTCTTCACCGCTTCAGAAGAGCTCAAGGCCGCGATCCTAGCCGAGTACCCATCGGCTTCGGTCCTCAGCCTACCTCATCCAGTACAGCCGCCATCCGAGGCGGAGCTACGTCGGGTCGCCTCGCGAGACCGCATTCTCCTGATGGGCCATCTGGACTCGGAGAGGCTGACGGGGATTGTTGACTTCATTGAAAAGGCTCGCGCCGCCGGCATGGCTCCCGTGGACATCGCCGGCGATGGAGACGGGGTCACAGCCCTGGCTGTGTACCTGAAAGAACGCGGTCTAAGCAATTACGCCACGCTCCTCGACTGCATAGCTGAGCCGCGCGCGCTCATGCTCGAATACCCCGTAATCGCAGGGATTGGCAACGTCCTGATCGAGGCTCTGGCGCTGAGAAGACGAGCAATCGCAGTGGGATCCGACGGAGTCAAGGGATACGTAACTCTTGGGCTCTTCCCCACTCTCCAGGCTACTAACTATTCGGGCTACAACCTACCCACCGTGGACGCGTCGACGTTAGCTGAACAAAGCCGCTCCCTCTCGGATGCTGAACTGGACTCATTGGCCGAGCGCGTGCTCATGGTCCATAGCGAAGCCGCGGTTTGGGAGCGCTTTATCCGTCTCGCCGCACAAAGCAGGCCTTTAAGCCGCGAGCTTATCTTGCAGATCCTTGATTGGCTTGCCGCCCGCCCGCTCCTTTTCGGACAGCGGTTCCTGGCTTGCGAACTTCCCATTCAGCCCTCGCGACCCAGCTTTGAGAAATCCGCAAGCCAGGTGAGGCAGTGGCAGAGCTCGGAACCGAGCCAAAGTGTACAGCCCAGCTCGAGCGATGCGCAGCCCACGCGGGCGGGAGCCTACAGACAAACCGCCCGAGCGGGGGCTGTGAACGCAGACTCGAGTCAGCCAGCAGAGGAAACCTCCCGTAGCCCCTTACAACGGCTCTTACATCGGCTACCAACCTATGGCGCGCAGGAGGGCACTGTTCCCACGGAGATCCCTGCCGCCGCCCACACCACAGGCCCGTCCTTGCGACGTTACGTGAGAACTTTTTTGAGACTCGTCAGGGAACAAGGCCTTAGGGTAGCTATCGTGGAATCGTACCGCTTCTGTGTCTCGCTGCTGCCCTTGCGCGAGCGTATCTGCTGGAAGACCCCGCATAGCGAGCTCCGGTACGCAGAGCTACGGGCCATGTGTAAAGCAGCTGCCGAGTTTTCCTCGAACCAGGCATTGACCCATTACGAACGGGCCGCACTTCGCGCTCTCAGTTGCTACTTGGACGAGGGGAGCAACATCACAGTGGTCTGCGTTTCAGAACCGAGCCCGTTTCACACTCCCTACCTCACCCTTATCCAGCGCGCCATCGCGCAGAACTCCAAGTGCGTTCTCTTGAACCTTTCCGGGGGCGCCCCGTACTCACTCTCCGTGTCGCCACAACTCCACGAAACCAACTCGGTGAGCGCTACGTTAACGGCACTCGCGCACCGCCCTGTCGATCTGATTGCACTCACCCCGCTGGCTGCACCCATCGTCGATAAGTTACAAGTCCGCAGGCTGACCTATGACGCCGGATTCCTTCGCTCCGGCTATGTCCCCAGCTCGCAGTTGGCTCTTCGGGATCACGACTTCCTTTTCAACCGAGCCCAAGTCCTTGTGTCTTCGGTAGGGCTTCCATCGTGGAGCATAGCCCGCCCTGAGGGAATCGCTCCGTTTGCCGTCAGAAGCGTTCCCAAGGGCGTACCCGAACCGGCCAGCCAGACAGCACCTGTCCGATGGCGGGCCTGCGTGGGCCCGATCAGCGATCGGATCGATTGGCTCGTTCTCGCCAATTTGTTGAAGCGATGTGCGGCCACCACGGTGCTGGTGGGTTCTATTGAGCTTGGCCCTCCACGACAACGCGACGACCTGTTGCCCAGGCCAGTGGCTCAAGTGCTCGGCAGGCCAGACGTCGCACTCGTGCCCGTGACGTTCTTTTCCACGCTGGGAGTGCTGCTACGAGGCTGCGACCAACTGGTGCTACTTCCCGCCTCCTCGCACGAGCACATCGAGCGGGCTTCTGGCGCCACAATCCTGTCCTTTCGCTCAGGCTCGTCCACTCAGATCGTGGATCAGCAGAGGAGCGAATTCCCAGTCCTGACCAGTTACCCTCCGTGGCTCCGGCCATATATCACCGCACGCGGGGAGACGACTGCGGCGACACCGAGCCCTGGGCGATCCGTGATGGCTGGGAGCCACGCGTCGGACGTGTTCGTCTCGGGGCAAGTCACGGCGGCCCTCCATCGCCACCCATCCCGTCAAGTAT
This sequence comes from Acidobacteriota bacterium, assembly GCA_030550335.1. Classification (GTDB taxonomy): domain Bacteria; phylum Acidobacteriota; class Terriglobia; order Bryobacterales; family Bryobacteraceae; genus JAUQPO01. The sequence goes on along the minus strand of JAUQPO010000251.1, from coordinate 331 downwards.
TGATTGCGTGCGCGTCGTTTTTCGATTGGGACGGCGTCGAGTGTTACGCGGGCGGTGCTGAAAGGTATGTGACGGACCTGGCGCGCCTCTTCCAAGAGTTAGGGTTCGACGTCAGGATTGTTCAGCCCTCCAGGCGGCCATTCACAAACCCGTACGGGAATTTGGTGATCGAAGGCATCCCCGTCAGCCGCCCAGAAGATTTCCGGGCCGTCTCCACCAGACTCGATCCAGAGTGTCGCAACGCCCATTTAGTGGTCGCATCGCCTGTTGACTTGGCATGCCAATTCTCCCATCCAAGAATCATCGGCATCAACCACGGCATCCACTGGGA
>JAUQPO010000250.1 GCA_030550335.1 Acidobacteriota bacterium | reverse complement strand
GACCCGCTTGTCGTCGGCGATGCGGAAGACGCCATACTCGCTGATGGAAAGCCCCAATTTCAGGGCGCGCGTGCGCAGGGCGATGTTGTGTTCTTTGCTGCCCGTAAAGTACTGGAGTGCGGCGCCGTAGGATTCGGCGGGCAGGGCACGGACATCGACCTGGATGCCTTGGGGGCCGAAGCGTACGCTCGCCTTGTTCGCACCTTTACCGAGAACTTCGGTGACTTGCGGGTGCTGAACGAAATGATCGAGTGTAGCCGGTGCGCCGGGACCGGTCACTAGAATGTCCAGGTCGCCAACGGTTTCTTTGCCTCTGCGCAGGCTTCCGGCTGGAGTGATCCGGTCGACTCCTGGTACTTGAGAAAGGTACTGAACAAGCTCATCAGCCACTTCTCGAGCGAAGCTAAGCAAGAACCGGCCGGCGCTGCGCCGGTAGTGCTCGATGGAGCGCAAGATCTTTTCTTCGAGTTTGGCACCCATGCGGGGCAGTTCTCGCAACTTATGCTCTCGGCAGACCCGCTCTAAATCGTCGATCGTGCTGACGCGGTAATGCTCCCAGAGCAAGCGTATGGTCTTCGGCCCCAAGCCCTGCAGTTTGAGCAACTCGAGGGCTGTCGGAGGGTACTTCTCAAGGAGCTTCTCACGGCGTTCGAAAGTCCCGGTGGCGAGGATCTCCTGGATCGTAGCCGCCAGGCTTTTGCCAATCCCAGGCAGGTCAGTAAGCTTGCGGCTTGGGTCCCGGGCGATGTCTTCCAGCCGTTCGGGCAGTACTTCAATGGCCGCGGCAGCGTTTCGGAAGCTACGGACCTTGAACGGATCCTCGCCGGCGATCTCCATCAGGTCGGCAGTCTCCGCCAGCAGCCGGGCGATTTCCTTGTTTTCCATGGATCTTCTTTCCCGATTGTGGCATACCGACCCTAGCTGGGCGACGGTTGAGGTTGGGATTGCCGCCAGCGCCGAGAGTTGCTACATTGGCTAAGGTTCGGTAGTCCGGGGGTGGGCGTCGGCCCAGTCCCTGGGTTCAGGCAAGCGGCTGGGCAACCCGAGAGAATTCGGCGAGGAAGGGCAAAGATGGAAACATCAAAGAAGCCAGAAAAAGCGCCTCAAAATCTTCAGGATGCTTTTTTGAACACCCTCCGCAAGGAGCGGACCTTACTGAACGTTTACTTGCTAAGCGGCGTCAAGCTCTCTGGCAGGATCCGGGGGTTCGACAAGTACTCCATCATTCTGGAGACTAATAACCAGGAACAACTGATCTTCAAACACGCGATTTCGACGGTCGTAGTACCCAGAGCGGGGCAAACACTGTCCAAGCAGCCCGCAGCACAGGTACAGCCGCCGTCGACTGAATCGAGCGAAGGAAACGGCGGGTGATTGAATCGCCATCACACAACCAGGAGGGAATGGAGCGGGCGGTTCTGGTTGGGGTCGAATTGGGGCGCCGGCACGCCGCCAGCAGGACTGCAGTAACTTTTTCCGTCGAGGAATCCTTGGAGGAGCTGCAGGCACTGGCTGAGAGCGCGGGGGCTGAAGTTGTGGGTAGACTCATCCAACGGCGGCCGGAGCTCGATCCAGCGACCGTGATTGGGAAAGGCAAGGTCGAAGAGCTGGCCGCGCTGGTAGAGGCACAACAGGCTGACCTGGTAGTTTTCGATCGGGAACTCACGCCCAGCCAGCAACGTAACTTGGAGGAATTGCTTGGGGTCAAAGTCCTCGACCGGACTCAACTGATTTTGGACATCTTTGCTCGGCGTGCACGCACGCGTGAGGGGCAGCTTCAGGTGGAGCTGGCCCAGTTGACCTACCTGTTGCCTCGCTTAACTGGGCGTGGGGCTGAGATGTCGCGCCTGGGTGGCGGAATCGGCACCCGTGGGCCGGGCGAGACGAAGTTGGAGACGGACCGGCGGCGGATCCTCCGGCGGATTCGAAAGATCCGTAGGGAACTCGAAGCAGTACGTGCGGTTCGAGCTGTGCAGCGCCGGCAACGCCTGGAAGTGGAGGTTCCGGAAGTTGCGTTGGTGGGCTATACCAACGCCGGCAAGTCCACTCTCTTCAACCGGTTGACGGGTGCCGGGGTATTGGTGGACGACCGCCTGTTCGCTACGTTGGATCCCACGGTGCGCCAGCTCTTGCTACCCTCCAAGCGCCGCGTCGTCTTGTGCGACACAGTCGGATTCATCCGCAATCTACCCACCACGCTGGTGGAGGCCTTCCAGGCCACCTTGGAGGAAGTCACCCAGGCTTCCCTGTTGCTCCATGTCGTTGACGTGGCAGCGCCGGACGCCGAGCTGCGCGTCGAGCACGTCATGCGGGTGCTCGCCGAGATCCAGGCCCACCATGTGCCGCAAATCCTGGTCCTGAACAAGATCGACCGCTTGGAGGAGCCGCCTTCGGAGAGTTTCGTCAATCGGATGAGGATTGCGGCTGGTTTGGCTCACGGTGCCGAGCCGGCTGTGCTGCGAGTGGTATCTGTGTCCGCGGTCACGGGGCAAGGGTTGGACCGATTGATCCAGGCGGTGGATGATTGTCTGGAGCTGGACCCTGTGCGCCCCGTGGTTTTCCGCATCCCGGCAGCGGCCGGGGACAAGCTGGACCTGGTCTACCGCCGGGCACGGGTGAAGAGCCTCGAATTTGAGGACTCTTATTACGTGATCGAGGCCGAGGCTCCCCAGTCGCTTCAGCGGCAGCTCGAGGACTACATTGCAGTCAGGGTTTAGGAGCAAGCCATTGCGGGCTCTGGTGAGCGTGTATGCTGGTTGTGAATAGTCAGCGGGCATCAGTGTGAATCTGCCGAACGTACTGACGCTGCTGCGCATATTCTTTGTGCCCTTTCTGGTGGGGCTGTTGGTGCAGCAACCGCTCCGGTTCGAAGTCAGGGGGATTTCTATCCCCACGGACCTTTTGGCCCTCGTGATCTTCCTGGTTGCCGCGGCCACGGACTTGCTGGATGGCTATTTGGCTCGGCGTTGGGGACAAGTCACGACGGTGGGCACGCTGTTGGATCCCATCGCCGACAAGTTATTGATCTCTTCGGCGCTGATTGCCCTGGTCCAAATCCAGCAGGTGCCGGCGTGGATGGCCATCATCATCATCGGTAGGGAGTTTGCAGTCACCGGCTTGCGCGGGATTGCAGCGGCGGAAGGCTACACCATCCGGGCCAGCGACCTCGGCAAGACGAAGATGGTGCTTCAAGTCGTTGCCGTCACGCTGCTGGTCATAGCCATTCGGCGACCCCAGTGGCGACCAGTGGGCATCGCCTGGCTATGGGGCGTAGTACTACTGGCTCTGGTTTCGGCTGTGGATTATTTCCGGAAGTTCTGGCGTCGCGTGGACGAGAGTGTCAAACGCCGGCGCCGCCGGGAGCTGCTGCTTATGGAGCGTCGCCGTCGTCTAGAGGAAAGGGCTCGGCGCATGGCCTCGCAGCTGGCCGAGGAACGCTAACCGGTCGGTCCAGCCAGTGGTTTTGCTCGCCGTCAGCTCAGGGTTGGGACTCCGAAAGAAACTCGACGCCCCGTTCGGTCAGCCGCGCTCGCCGAACTTGTCCCCGAGCACCGAGCGGGGGCAGCGGGTGGCCGTTCAAGCTCAAGTGGACACCGCCCGCATTCCCCACCAGCATAGTGAATTCACCGTTCGAGCGGAAGACGCGCCGGTCCCCGGCGAGCAACAGGCCCACGAATAGCCGCTCTTCGCCGGCGTAGATGCGTAGCCAAGTGTCTTCGCGGGCTTCGACGGTGAGTTCAAGATTGCCGGTCCCCAGAGGCGTGGGGACCAGCGGCGGAGCTGACGTAGTCGAAGCTGGGGCTACTTCAGAGGGTGAAACGTCGCCGGAGCGGGGAGAGAGCGCTGCGACGGGGCTGGAGGGTAAGTTGCCCGCTGGCCCATGCGCGGTGCTCGGCGTGGAAGGCGCTGAGCTAGCCGGACGGGGCTGGCTAGAGGGACTCACCGCTGGAGGCGAGACCATTTCGTCGGCTCTTGAACTACCCTGGGGCCAGTAACGGTGCACCAACCACCCCCCGAACACCAGAAGAACTAAAGCCAAAGTTACCGTCCAGACGGCTACGGGCCTTCCTCCTTCCCCAGGTCGACCGGCGTGCACCCAGGCGCTGGCTGGCCTAGGAGGGCGGTCGTCCTGGCCAGGTAAAAGGGGCTGGGGCAGGCTTGCTACAATCCGATCGAGAAGAGGTAGGTATTCACTTTCCGGAAGGCCGACCTCACGGGCGTACTGGCGAACGAAACTCCGAACGAAGAAAGGCGCAGGGAGGCGGTCAAATTCGTCCGCTTCGATCGCTGCCAAGTAAGAGGGGTTGATCTTGGTGGTGGCGGCGATGTCTTCTAAGGACTTACCTTGGAGCTGGCGTTGCTGGCGCAGCTTTTGTCCTAGTGATTCCATGGGTTAAACGTGGCTGAGCCCATCGCCATGATACAACAATGAGCCCATATGGAGCCCCACTGGCCAGCGTCATCGTAGTGAGCTGGAACCGTAGGCAGTTGCTGGCTTCGTGCTTACGGTCGCTTTGCGCGCAAACCTTGCGGGATTTCGAGGTGATCGTGGTCGACAACGGGTCGACCGATGGTTCGGTAGAAATGCTCGAGGAGGCGTTTCTTGGCCAGAGATGGCCTCCCGTACGCCTGATCCGCAATAGCACGAACGTCGGCTTCTGCCGGGCCACGAATCAGGGCATTCAAGCTGCGAGGGGCGCATTCATCGCGCTGCTGAACAATGACGCTGTGGCCCATCCTCGCTGGCTGGAGGAGCTAGTTCGGGCTTTCCGCTTCGGGGAGCACATCGGGATGGCGGCCTCCAGGATCCTCTGGTACGAGGACCCCTGGCGAATTGACAAGGTGGGACATCTGATCTACCCTGACGGGCAGAATCGAGGCCGCGGTACCGGAGAGCTAGACCTCGGCCAGTACGGTAAGATCGAAGAGACCTTGTGGCCGGATGGTTGCGCGGCCATGTATCGGCGGTCCATGCTGGACGAAGTGGGCGGATTCGATGAGGACTTATTCGCTTACGGCGATGACGCGGAGTTGGGGTTACGGTGTCGCATCGCTGGCTGGACATGTCTGTATGTGCCGGACGCGGTCGTTTGGCACCGCCGAGCAGCCACTCTGGGTGCGGCCTCGCTCCGGCGCGTCGCCCTTATCGAACGCAACCGGTTGCTGTTGGCGCTCAAACTCTTTCCGTGGAGTTTGCTGTGGCTAAATGGAGCGTATTATTCGGCCAGGCTCCTGGCTGGTTTCCTCGCGGCAATCAGGGGGCAAGGAGAAGTCGCTCAGTTTCGCGGGTGCAAGGGGAAGTTTCGCTTGGCACTCGGCCTGATTTGGGGCGACTTGTGGGCGCTATCGATGGCGCCACGGTTCCTTCGCAAGAGGCGGGAGCTCGGGCACCTGAGGCGCCTGGACGGCAGGCAACTGCGGGCGCT
>JAUQPO010000249.1 GCA_030550335.1 Acidobacteriota bacterium | reverse complement strand
GGCCCGGAGCAGTGGCGTTTCAGCGGTCACTACACACTGGACCGGGCTGCTGTGCAAGCGTGCGCCAGCGCTGACGAAGAGGATCAATAGCCCCGTCAACCGCAACAGCTGGCTCATGGTGGGCATTAGCTAGCCCCCTTTGCCCTTATTCTGGGCTCGGAGCGCCTCGCATGCCAAGGCGTCCGCTGAGATAAGCTGGCTTAACAATTCCGGAGGTCTGGTCAGCATGCTCCATCGACGCTTCCTGTGCGTGGCCTTAGCCTTACTGACAACCCGGATTTGCGCCCAGGACACCCGCAACTTCCCTGTGATCGGTGAGATCGTCCGGGAGGATCCGAAACTGGACGAGCTGCTACCACCCGGAGCCAAGATCGAGGTAGTGTCTTGCTGTTTTGAGTGGGCCGAAGGGCCGGTATGGGTACGTCAGGGCGGATACCTGCTGTTCTCCGATATCCCGCGCAACGCCATCATGAAATGGCAGGAAGGGGTCGGTGTCAGTGTATTCATGCAGCCTTCCGGCTATACCGGCGTTGTCCCCTATGGGCCTGAACCCGGAAGCAATGGCCTGCTTCTGGACCCTCAAGGTCGCTTGGTGATATGCGAACACGGCGACCGCCGAATTTCTGTTCTTTACTGGGACGGAGGCAAGCGCACTCTCGTCGATTCCTACCAAGGCAAGCGCCTCAACAGCCCCAACGACGCCGTGTTTGCGTCCAATGGCGACCTCTACTTCACCGATCCTCCCTACGGCTTGCCGAAACAATGGGACGACCCGCGCCGCGAGCTGGATTTCTGCGGCGTCTACCGACTTTCCCGCGACGGCAAACTCACGTTACTGACCAAGGAGCTGACCCGTCCAAACGGAATCGCCCTGTCGCCTGATGAAAAGACGCTTTACGTCGCCAATTCCGATCCTCAACGAGCCATCTGGATGGCCTTTCCCATTCGTCCGGATGGCCAGCTCGGACCCGGTCGCGTGCTAGCCGACGTCACTCAGCTCGTGGGTAAGTTGCCTGGCCTGCCCGACGGTATGGCTGTCGACCGAGAGGGCAATCTATGGGCCACCGGACCAGGCGGAGTCCACATCATGACGCCAGAAGGTAAACGTCTAGGCCGGATCTCGACGGGAGAGCGCACTTCGAACTGCGCTTGGGGCGATGACGGTTCGACCCTCTATATCACAGCCGACATGTATCTATGTCGTGTGAAGACACGCACCCGCGGGCTCGGCTGGTAGGCGCCGGCGAGCCACCACAACCACCTCGCCGCAATACCGCCGGAGGCCGGGAATGCACCGAAGGAGCCACTCGTCCGTTTGTTCCAACCACCTAAGCAAGCGCCGGACTGGTCGGTAATGGAAGCGACCCCGGAACAATCGCTTGACCATCGCCAAAAGATTGAGGGGTTCGACATCGACCACCTCAAAATGCCGGCGCAACTGCTTGATGTGCCGCTGACGAAAGATCTCGCCCTCACCTTGATCCTCTGGCTGGCCGGCCCACCGCGCTATCAGCCACCGCCCTAAATTCAGCAAAGGGTTGTCGCCGAGGGTCTCCACGATGACTAGCCGGCCGCCTGGGCGGAGCAAGCGCGCCAGTTGAGGTATCGGGTCGCCGTACTTGAGCACATGATGGATCGCAGCACAAGCGAAGATCAAGTCGAAGCTGGCGGGAGGGAAGCACCGTAAATCGGAGCCTTCCCCAACTACGGCCCGGACTCGATCTGTTACGCCACTGGCGCGAGCCTTCCGCAAAGCCAGCTCGATGGCCACAGGTGACAAATCTAGCAGTGTCACTTTCGCGCCTTGGGTGGCGAGCAGAATACCCCAGTCACCCGGCCCACACGCGTAGTCCAACGCTTCCACACCGGCCACAGGTTGCTCTAGCAACCGTTGTAGTGCCTTGGAATACAAACGCCGGCGTTCGTACCACGGGCTGCGCGGATCGTCCAGCTGCGCCCTAAAGATTGCCAGGTTGGTGCGAAGCGATTCCTCTGGGAGTCGCAGGAATTGCTCATAGTGTCGGTCATAAAAAGCGGCCTCCGCCTGTCGGTCCACGATCATCGGCGCGACGCTTTCAGAGGACGCCCCAGCCGCCTGCTCACGGAACCCCCAGCGTAGGCTGGTCCTCGCAACACCCGCCCCGGCAAGGCGCCCGTGAGCGTTCCGTGGAGCAGAACGGGCTGGCCGTTCACTAATACGTGCTGCACCCCATCCGCGAAGCGGTGCGGATCGGCGTAGGAAGCGCGATCCCGGATGCGTGCCGGGTCGAACACCACGATATCGGCGATCATGCCTGAGCGCAGGAGTCCTCGGTCACGCAAGCCCAGGCGCATGGCTGGCAGCGCGGTCATTTTTCGAACCGCCTCCTCCAGGCTCAACAAGCGCCTTTCGCGCACGTAGTAGCCTAACACTCGAGCGAACGTCCCGTAAGAGCGAGGATGGATCAAGCCCCGACGCGACGGGGGAACAGTCCCATCGGACGCGACCATAGTGAACGGCCAGCGCAGAATCTCCTCTACATCCGCTTCCGCCATGGCGTGATAGATTGCCACGCAGCCCCCATGCTGCTCCAGTTCGAGGATGAGCTCTGCCGCCTGGGCCAGGTTCATGAGGCGCCCCGCGGCCCCGAGGGCTTGAGCCAGCGTCATGCCGTTGAACTCGGGCTGGGAGAAACAGTTGGCCAACACCACCCGATTCAAATCCCCACCGCCGCGGTCGTACCGGAGCCGATCTTCGATTTCCCGCAACATGGCTTGGCGTTGTAGCCTATCATCCAAGCGCTTGGAGAAGGCCTCCCGACCGCCGGCAAACGCCCAACGCGGCACGAGGACCGAAGTAGCGGTGCTGGAGGCAGTGTAAGGATACTGGTCCACGGTGACGTCCAACCCTCGTCGGCGAGCTTGGTCTATCGCCCGGTAGATATCTCGGGCCCGACCCCAGACGCGCGGGCCGATCAACTTGCAGTGCGTAATTTGGACGGGAATGCGGGCCTTTTCACCAACCTCCAGCGCTTCGCGCACCGCGTCGAGCACGCCCGCAGCCTCGTCTCGAATGTGGCTGATATAAATCCCGCCCAGCCGGGCGACCGTCTGGGCTAAGGCGACAATCTCGTCGGTCTTGGCGTAACAACCGGGTACGTAAAGCAAGCCGGTGGAGATGCCGAACGCCCCTTCCCGCATGGCTCGGTCGACGAGCCCGCGCATCCGCTCCAGCTCTGCCCCGGTGGGTGCACGGGACACCAGGCCTAACACTGCCGCGCGCACGGCGCCGTGACCGACGAAGAATCCGAGATTGACCGCGCGTGGCTTGCTCTCGAGCTCGTCCAGGAACGGCCCGAGGGGTAACGGCGACTGCCCGTCCTGACCCTCCATCAAAGTGGTCACACCCTGGCGGATGTAATTTTCTGCGACCGGCCAGGCAAGTATACCCGGCAATGCATGGGTGTGAATATCGATGAAACCGGGCGCCACAACCAGTCCGTCGGCATCGATGCGCAGGCGTGCACTGGCGCGACCCAGATTGCCTACGGCCGCTATCCGGTCGCCTCGAACGCCCACGTCAAGGACTTGCGCGGGTGCACCCGTCCCATCGATCAGCCGCCCGTTGAGGATTAAGACGTCATACGCCTGCTCTGCCGCTAAAAAGGCGCAAGGCAGGATCAAGCCCCCGATCAGCCTGGCCACCCCAATCACGCAGCGCTATTGTAGCCGGGCGGGCACGTCCGTAGCTACCTGGGAAAACTTGACGCGCGTCGGTAAGAATTTCCCTTCATTTGTTCTGTCGGCGGGGCGACCAGGACAACATCGAGAAGAATAACCCCAAGATCAACAGTCCGGTAATCACCGCCGAAAGGAGGATCACGGCTCTGTGCCCCGTACGAGCTTGTGCAACTCCCTAGCCAAACCACTCAGCCGGTCGCCGTCGACCCGATAGTTACTCCACTTGTGCTACGTTCTCGAATATGCGCGTGCGCCTAGCGTTCGGCCGAACCGGCTTGGAAGCCGACCTCCCAACCGGCTTCGAGTACCGTGTTCTTGAAGCGCGCTCGGCTACCGCACTCAACGACCCGGTGGAAGCCATTGAGCATGCTTTGGATGAGCCCATCGGGACCCCACCGCTGGTGGAGCTAGCCCGCGGCCGTCGGAGTGCGGGAATAGTCGTCTGCGATATTACGCGCCCAGCCCCGAACCGCTTTACCTTGCCCCCATTGCTGGACCGGCTGCACGCTGCGGGGTTGGCTCGAGAATCCATCCGGATTTTTATCGCTACCGGCCTGCATCGCCCCGCAACAGACGCCGAGCTGGAAGAAATCCTCGGCAGCGATATCGTCTCGCGGTACCCTGTGTTCAACCACGATGCTCGCCGCCTGGAGCTTCACCGCTATCTGGGGAAAACCCCGCGCGGTGTACCGATCTATATCGACGAGCGCTTCCTCGCTACGGACCTCCACATTACTTTAGGGTTCATCGAGCCTCACTTGATGCTCGGCTATTCCGGCGGGCGGAAGCTGATCGCTCCAGGCCTAGCCGGCCAGGATACTATCAAGGCACTTCACAGCCCCCAGTTCATGCGAGATCCGCGAGCGGTCGAAGGCTCGATTGAGGGCAACCCCTTGCATGAAGAGTTACTGGAAATTGCCAGCCGGGCCGGTCATGACTTCATTCTGGACGTCGCCCTCAGCCGAGAGCGCCGGATCGCGGGCGTCTTCGCAGGTCACCCTGTGGAGGCTCACCGACGAGGGGTAGAGTTCGTCTCGCAGGTCATGCTGGAGCGCTTGGATGCGCCGGTCGACGCTGTCATCACCACCGGCGCCGGATACCCGCTCGACCTGACGTTTTACCAATCGATCAAAGGGATCACCGCGGCTGCGCACATCGTACGGCAAGGAGGAAGAATCTTGCTCGTAGCGGCGTGCGAAGAAGGCGCAGGGAGCCCCGAGTTTCGCCAGCTCCTCAAACAATGGTTCGAACCCGAGGCGTTCCTCAACGCGATTGTCGGTCGGGAAGTCATTGTGGATCAATGGCAATTGGAGAAACTGGCGCTGGTGGCCCGCAAGGTCGCGCTCTACTTCTACGTACCCGGACTCCCCGCAGAGTACCAAACGCACTTGTGGGGACCCACGTTTAGCTCTATTCAAGAGGCCATCACTGCCTTCACCGCGGGTCTGCCAGCCGGCAGTCAGATCGCGGTGATCCCCGAGGGTCCGTACGTGCTCGCTAAAGTGACTGCTCCGGCAACACCAGGTTGCGGAGCCACCTAGCTTCCCCCCACATCACCCAACAGCGGTCGCGTTTTCGAGACGCGTTGCCAAAATCTGCTCGGCCTGTCTCTGCCGGTACTCTTTGAGCTTTGCTGCCAGTTCGGCTCTTTGCCGGGCCAAGATTTGCGCCGCGAACAGAGCTGCGTTTACAGCACCCGTCGGACCCACGGCGAACG
>JAUQPO010000248.1 GCA_030550335.1 Acidobacteriota bacterium | reverse complement strand
TGCACCGGTGCGCGAACCCATGGCTGTCAAGCCCACCCGCTGATCCGATGGTGCCCGAGAACGACCGGATAGAGCGGAATCCCGAAGTCTAACGCTACACCTGGAAATGCCTCCGCCGGAGGGGTAGTGCTGTCGAAGCGATCGGAGAAAACCGCAAGAAGTCGTCATTGTCCCCGCTCCGCGGCAAATCTGCACAGGTGCAGATAATCGCGGTGTAAACGACCATGGTTCGACCACATGACAGAGGTACTTCAGGGTCTTATGCAAGATGAGTGCATCGCAGCCAGGCCCGGGCGACCCACCTTCGAACAAACACGCACACGGAAAGGGCAATACGAGAATCGGATTTTACGAGCGACCCCTGGCTAACCTTGGCCTCGCTCAAGTCGTTGACGTACGCGCTGCGGCTGATGTCAAACCGCAGAGTCTCATTTCGAGCGGGTGTGGCTCGATCAAGTTCCCAACCTTTGAACTCGTCGATAAAATCCGACCCCCTCGACCAGTAAACCAAGGTCCGCCAGCTGAAACTTTTCGACTTAGCCTCACTTGCCCCGCATATGGAAAGCCGCGAGAAGGAGCTGCGCGTTAAGACTGACTAGCCACTGATCCGAAGGTGGCTCCAGCTCCGACGACTCCGGTGCAGCTGTACCTTCTTCATCGGCGCCAGTGCAACAGTCGGAGAGTAAAAATGCCAGCACTGCTTCGAAAGCACCGCATCACTGGACTCTCACGCAATGTCCTGGAGGACGCGCTCTGGCGCTAGCACCGGTTCTAAGATTGGTGAGCCGAACCTCCGTCCAATCGATTGCACTATAATGCGGACATACGCCGTTCGTGAGCGATGTGTAGTCGCTTCTCAACGCAATTTGACGCAGAGGGTGTGTTCCTAGCAGGAGGAGTGTAAGACAGGTTCGACGACCATGACCACGCGAAGGACTGTGATCAAGTCGGCCAGCGCCGCCATTGTTTACCGGCTTGTGGGCAGCAGCCCTGCTCTCAAGGCTGCAGGTCCCAATGACCAAATCGGGTTCGGATTTATAGGGAGCGGAATCCGGGGAACTTACCTCCTCGAAGAATTCATGAAGATCCCGGGCGTCCGTGCCCTCATTGTGGCGGATCTGTACGATGGGTACCTAGAAAAAGCGAAGGAGCAGACCAACGGGGCCATACGCACGACCAAACGGTATGAGGAGGTCTTGGAGCATCCAGAAGTTGATGCAGTCGTGATCGCCACACCAGACCACTGGCACCACCGTATGGTGCTCGACGCCCTGCGGGCCGGCAAGCACGTCTACATAGAGAAACCACTGACCTGGAGCATCGAAGAAGGCATCGACCTTATCGAGGCCACCCGCCAGTCTGGGAAGCTCGTGCAGGTCGGCAGCCAGCACAAGACCACCGCATTGACGGCGAAAGCGCGCGAGCTGATCCAGAGTGGGGCCCTAGGGAAAGTTACCATGGTCCGCATGGCGGTGCATCGCAACACCCCCGAGGGTGCCTGGGTTTACCCGGTACCGCCGGACGCCTCCCCGCAAACAATCGACTGGGAACGATTCCTCGGCCCCGCGCCCAAGCGGCCTTTCGATGCGAACGTCTTCTTCCGCTGGCGTTGCTGGTGGGATTTTTCGGGTGGGGTGGCTACGGACTTGTTCGTACACCAGTTGACGTGGCTGCACTACGTCATGAACGTACGCGCACCGAAGTCGGTCGTCTCCCAAGGCGGCTTGTACCACTGGCGAGATGGGCGGAACGTGCCCGATGTGATGAACTCGGTGTTCGAATACGAGGGCTTCATCGCTGATCTGTATGTGAACCTCGCTACCGGCTACCCGCGCGACTACACCGTCGTCCTCGGAAACGAAGGGACGCTCGAAGTGTTGCCCGACCGCCTGATCCTGCATCGGCATCCTCCGGGGCCTGACGTGCAGCGTTATGGAACCTACGCCTGGCCGAAGCGGCTGCGTGAACAGTACTTCCTCTCCAAAGGGTGGACTGCAGAAGGTCGGCCCTCTGCTCCGCTGCCTAGCCGGCCGCAACCGGAGGAGATCCGTGTGGAGCGAGGGCCTTCCCACACGGAGCTGTTCGTCCTTAGCCTGCGTGAGAATCGGCCCAGCGTCGAGACCGTAGAGGAAGGGCACTACGCGGCGGCAGCAGCCCATCTGGCCAACATCGCTTACCGCCGCAACTGCCGCGTAAGCTGGGATCCCGATACGAACCGTGTACTCACGGACTGATGCGCTGGCAAGCTCATCGACCTCAGCAGTACCGAGCTGGGCTGCACAGGTGCATCGCTTAGTCGATTCTTCTAACCTCGAGTTTGGCCTTGCGGGTGTGTGGCGCAACCTGCAGGTCCGTTCTCTCTTGTTGCGAGCCGTAGCGGCCCTCGTCGCGATCGGAGCTGCGCTCGCTGCGAGCGATCCTTACGCCAAGTTCCCGCGGGCTCCCGATGTGATCAATGCGCGTTACGGCCCACACCCGCGGCATGTGCTCGATCTATGGCATCCCTCAGGAGAGCAGCCCGCACCTGTGCTGATCTTCATACATGGCGGCGGCTTCAGGACAGGCGATAAAACCTCGGTGCCCCCACAGCTGGTAGAACTGTGCCTGAAAGCCGGCATAGCCGTGGCCTCGATCAACTACCGGCTCTCGGACGAGGTACATTTCCCAGCCTTCATGCTCGACGGAGCCCGGGCGGTGCAGTACACCCGACTTTGGGCTGGCCGCTGGAGACTGGATCCCCAACGGATCGCGTTATGCGGCGTATCTGCGGGTGCGGGCATATCGTTGTGGGTAGCCTATCACGACGATCTTGCGGACCCAGCAAGTAGCGATCCCGTCGCGCGCCGATCTACCCGCGTCGTCGCAGTAGCTGGCCTGGGAGCACAGACCACGTACGATCCACGGGCGATCGCGAAGTTCATCGGCGAAGCCGCCGCCCGCCACCCTGCGCTCGAACCCTTTTACGGGCTCTACGGACACGAACTCCAGACGCCGCGAGCCTTCCGGCTTTTCGAAGAAGCCTCCCCGATCACTTATCTCACCACCGATGACCCACCAACATTCCTCTACTACAACGAGCCGGACGAACCTTTGCCTCCGGACGCAAAACCGGGCTACGGAATCCACCACCCCCGTTTCGGCCGGCTACTGCTAGAGCGGGCACAGCCATTAGGGGTCCAAGTAATCGTGCGTCACGAGCAGGACTACGGAGAAAATCCTTTGCCGAAGATGCTGGGCGAGCTCGTGGAATTCTTCCGGAAGCAGTTTGAGAACGTGCGTTAAGCGCAGCTTGTGGGCTCGAGCGTCCGCTCTTTCGCCGGGTGGATTAAGGCTCTCGGCCGTACCCCCGGCACTGATCACAACCGGTTGTTTCGCGTTTCCACTAGTGTGGTGGGGGCGCTTCCTGGACATCAAGAGGCCAGCGGGTAGACCCAGCTCTGGGTTAGTTTCTGGGCCTTTCTTCCAACGCAGACGCTGGGGCTTGACATTTTCTCCCAAATTGGCATCGGTCCGGGAAAGTAGGCACCGGCCGAGCTTGGCGTGACAGGCGATGCGCTGCTCAAACAATGAAATCGATCCTCGTCGTGCCGTAGAGATGCGGTCCATAACTGCCACACGGCCGCGCCTCCTGGGTATTGCCTACGCGGTAGCCCAACCGGTCGCTTGGGCCAAAAGCTCATCAGGTACTGCAAGCCGACTGGATACCTTTTGCAGTCACAACTCTCACTCCATACCGAAGCAGCCCTGGAGATGGCCAGTGGTTTCGGTGTTATGGAACGTCAGAAACGAACTACTGCGGCCTTGATCCAGCCGTGGCAATACGGCCTGGCGTTGTCCAGCAATCCTCGGCATCATTGCTGGATCGACAGTTCGGCTCACGCGTATTCGTAACCGATCTAGCGCGCAGGTAACAGGATCAGGATTAGCCTCGGGCCACAACTTGACTGGGAACCACCAAAGTCTCGCTGCGTGCAGATGGCAGGCTCATATCGGTATGTTCTCAGCACTCGACGAACTCACCGCGAATGGCCCTCGTCTACGGCCATCAGAAAGTCAAAGTCGCATCCTAGGTTCGCCTGAGTGACGTGGTCCAGAAAAAGTTTGCCATAGCCGCGCAAGTAGTGCGGAGGCGGCGGCTGGAACGCGTCCAGCCTACGCCGGATCTCGCTTTCAGGCAGTCTCAATTCGAGCCGCCGGTTGGGTACGTCGAGCTCAATCTCGTCGCCCGTCTGAACGATGGCCAAAGGCCCGCCGACGGCTGCCTCCGGGGCCACATGGAGCACAATCGTCCCGAAGCTGGTGCCGCTCATCCGCGCGTCTGAGATGCGCACCACGTCCTGGATCCCTTGCTTGAGCAGAACCCGTGGCATGGGGATGTGGCCCCACTCAGGGAAGCCTGGCGCACCCTTCGGACCGCAGTTTTTCATCACCAGGACAGTATTGCGGTCCACCGGGAGGTCGTCACTGTCGATTTTCTCCTTCATATGCTGATAATTTTCGAAAACATAAGCCGGACCTCGGTGTTGCAGCAGCTCGGGCGAAGCAGCCGTCTGCTTAATGACGGCGCCGTCTGGGCACAGATTGCCGAACAACACAGCGATCCCACCCTCCGGATGCAGTGGCTGGCCGAGCGACCGGATAACGTCGCGGTTGTAGCAAGCCGCCGAGGCGACGTTCTCTCCAATGGTCTTGCCGTTCACCGTAAGGCAGTCTGTGTGCAACAAAGGAAGGAGCTCGCGCATCACTGCCGGCAACCCACCGGCGTAGAAAAAGTCTTCCATCAGATACTGGCCAGAAGGCCGCACATTGACCAGCCAGGGTGTGCGTCGCGCGATGCGATCGAACAGCTCGAGTTCCAGGCGGATCCCCAAGCGCCCGGCGATGGCGATCAAATGGACTACGGCATTAGTCGACCCGCCCAAAGCCATCAATACGGTGATGGCGTTTTCGAACGCCTTTCGGGTCATGATCTTGGAGGGTCGTAGATCCTCCCACACCATTTCCACGATCCGTTCGCCACTAGCCTCGGCAATCGCCAGCCGGCGGGAATCTGGGGCAGGGATGCTAGCACAACCCGGCAAGGTCATGCCCAACGCTTCGGCCATGCTCGTCATGGTGGAAGCTGTGCCCATGACCATGCAATGGCCTGCGGATCGAGCCAGGCTCCCTTCGATCTCGCAAAGTTCTTCGTCCGTCAGCCGTCCCATACGGTATTCGTCATAGAGCTTGCGGCCATCGGTGCCGGAGCCGAGCTTGCGATTCCTCCAAACGGCACTGAGCTGTGGCCCGCCGGGCACGACAATGGCCGGCAAGTCCACGCTGGCAGCCCCCATCAGCTGCGCGGGCGTGGTTTTGTCGCACCCACACAGCAGAACGACTCCATCGATGGGATACGCCCGCAAGCATTCCTCCACATCCATGGCCATGAGATTGCGCCAGAGCATGGAGCTGGGTTTCATGAATGGT
>JAUQPO010000247.1 GCA_030550335.1 Acidobacteriota bacterium | reverse complement strand
TCCGCGCAGCACCTCACACATCTCGTAGGCCACGAAGCCTTGGTAACCGGCTTCCCGTAGACCGCGGAAGAACGCCTCGTAATCGACTTCTCCGTCACCGCATGGCACCGCTCGGACCAAGTCAATGGGTAAGCGTTCGTAGTTTGTCCATTCGGCACGGTAACGGAATTGGGGCAGACGCACATAATCAGCCACGGTCGTCCAACCGATCCACGGCCCCATAGCCTTCACCGCCTCGACCAGCGCGTCGCCCCGTAACCCTTGTAAGAAGGGCGCCCAGGCATCGAATGCGGCCTTCACATTCGGTTCGCCCACTTCCTCCAGCAGCCAGATCATGCTCCTGTAATCGATACATAGGTCGTGATGGTTCTGGACGCACAGGGTGACGCCATAGCGGGCCGCTGCGCGAGCTGCAAGCTTGAGCCCAGTAACCACCTCTGCATGTTGCCGGTCCACGGGGACGTCGGGCCGCAGATAGCCGGTCATGATGCGTATGCGGGTCGTCCCCAGGTCGGCGGCCAGCCGCGCCAGCGCTTCGACGTAAACAGCGTTCATTTCCGCTGGCGCCACCCCGGCTAGGCCCAAACTCGCAGTGAAATCGGTATACCCCATCAGGGCAGCTAGCTGGAGTTTTCTGGATTCGATCGCTTGCCGGAGTTGCCTACGGGCCGCCTCGTCGTAGTCGAGCGGGGAGACATGCGGGCGTTTTGCTACAAGGGCGATTGCCGGAAAGCCCAGTTCGACCGCTTTATCTAAGAACTGTTCTACTGTCAGACAAGCCTGACCACGCCAAACTCCTGCATAACTGACCGAGTGCAAGACCGGAATGTACCGCATAGCTTCCACAATTCTACTCAGGGGCAGGCCTGAGGTGCTTTTCTTGGTCCCGCGTTTCAGAATTTTATGGAGGCCGGCCTTAACTTCGCGGGCAGCATGGCCGCTGGAACTGGAAGGCGAAGCTGCGGCCGGCCCCAGACATGGCCGGGTGCTGCCTGGCATGATGGTTTTCGTTCTTTGCTGGCGCATGCGGGTGTGCGGAACCCGTGTGCGCCAGGAATGCTGATGGGCGACTCAACTGCGGTGGGGGAATCGGCTTTGCGCCGGGCAGGCGGGGTTCTGCACAAGGCTGGAGCCGCGGGCAGGCTAGGCCGCGCGGTTATCAGACCGGCACCGTCGGGGGAATAGCCCCTGCTCCGATGCGGCCGATTTCGCTAGCCACCCCGCCGACCCTACCATTCTGAGTACGGGGTCCCATCCAGGGAAATGCCTTGAGCCCCGCTGCGTACATCGATGATCCCAGGTTGGGTCTGATCCACCGCCGTGAGCGCGTCCTCCCGGATGACAATCCAGGTTTCGTTCGAGCCGGTGATCGGGTCCACGGGAATTTGCCGCAAGTAGCCGGCGTCGACCAAATCCTGGAGGGACTGGGGAGCTTTCTTCTTGTCGAAGGTGTACTCGTCTATGACCGTACGCAGCGTAAACAGGTTGTTGCGTAGCACGGCTTCTTTGGCCCGCAAGATGGATTTCTGGTAGAGGGGCACGGCAATGGAGACGATGATCGAGATGATCGTCATCACGATCAGAACCTCGATGAACGTGAACCCATCCTGCCGCCGCATCGGTCACCATTCCCGGTAAGGTGTGCCGTCTGGTGCTACCTCCATGCTTTTCGTGTAGACGTCAAAGACGTTCTCGCCACACCAGGAGAACGAGTTCGGGTCGTCCTGCACACAGCGCAAGCCCCAGTCCGTGGAGTTGGTCATCGGATCAACGGGGATGCGACGCAGGAACCTGTATTTTTTATCGGGCGAGCCTGCTGCTGGGACACCTTCAACTAGGACTTGAAGATTTTCGGGATAACATTCAGTGCCGAGTTTTGGGGGACCGATCAAGCCCATGTCGCAAGCGTCCTTGTACTTGTCGATCGCTGCACGAATCTCGCGCAAAGCCCAGCGTAGCTCTCGCTCGCGGTCGCGCCGTACCTTGTATCGCGCCAGCGGTACTGCCATCGTGGTGAGCAGCAACATCAAGGTGAAGGCCACGATCAGTTCTACCAGCGTGAGACCCTGCTGTCGGGCACGTGGGACTCGCATGGTTATTGCACCTGGACCGGCAGAGCGGGCAGCGTCGTTTCGATCGCGTCCAGCTGGGAGTTGCGCAGATTCGCGTCCGTGATGGCCAGTGTGGTCTGACCTGTTCGAACCGCCTCTACTACGATCTCTATCAAAGTGCCGCTGCCATTAATCCCCCCGCTGCCGGGAAGCCGGTTCATAATGATAGACGCTTCGCCCTCCTCGTTACGGATATTCCGGGTGAACATGACCGGCTGACCATCCATGCCCAGCAAGGATCCCCGGGTGATCTCGAGAATTCTCAACACGTTAGGGTCGAACCGGAAGCTCATTGGAGCATTGAACAGATCCAGGGCGTTTTCGGCCACCAAGGCGACCTTGGCCGCTTGGCCAGGTTGCAAGGCTAGGCTGGGCGGGATGAACTGAAGCCGAAGCGCCTGTGGGGTGGGTGCGGGCGAGGGCCTCTGCGGTGCTGAAGGTTGCGGGCCGGGAGCTTCAGCGGGAGGCTCGGCCGGACTCGGTTGTGCGGCCGGTGAAGTCCGTTCAGGTTCCGGTTTTCGTTGAGGTTCTGCTTCTAATGGGAGCACCTTCACGGCCACGGTCTGCTCCGTCCCCGCCGCAATGGTCCGCACGTTCAGGGGGTCGATCTCTGGGCGCCGAACTAACCGCGGGATCAGCGCCACCAACAGCTCCGACTCATTCCGGTCCTTGCTCTCGCTGGTAAATCCCAGCCATTTGATGATGGGGATGTCGCTCAGCAGGGGGATGCCATTCTTGGTTCTAGTGGTTTGATCCTGCGTCAAGCCCCCCAGAATGGTCACCTCCCCCTCCTTGACTCGTAGGTCTGCTACGACGCGCCGCTGGCCGATGACAGGTTGATCCAAGCCCCCAATATTGATGCGCTCCCGCACCGATGAGATCTCGATCTCCACGTGCAGGGAGATCTCGTCCTCGCCATGGACTTTAGGAGTGATGTCCAGGTTGACGCCCACCTCCGCATAGGAAAACTGGGTGCTGACAAGTGGGCTCACCCCAACGGCACCAATGCCCGGCTGGAAACTTCCGGTCGCGTATGGGACGCGATCGCCCAGTCGCAAGCTCGCTTTTTGTCCATCAGCGGCCCGTACTTGTGGCCGTTGGAGGATACGCGTGCTGCGGTCGCTCAACAGAGCCTGCAGCAGGGCCCCAGGCAGAGTGGTCGACCAATCATGAGTCGAAAGATTGCCGAGCTGGGAGAGCAAGACCCCCGTCCGGGAGCCGGATTGTTGCTGGTTGTCCTGGCCTTGATTCGGTACGGAGAGTCCTTGGCGAGGGGTGAAGACGAATGGCAAAGCTAATCCCGTCTGCCCGCCCGAAACGAGCGCGTTAGCCAACTCGCGCGTCCTGGCCCGATTTGCCTCCATGACGATCACATCGACCACGACCTCCGGCAGAGGTTTATCGAGGTCGTGGATCAGTTTTTCTGCTAAGGCGACCTGATCGCGGGTGCCTCGCACCAGGATCGCGTTCTGAGAATTGTAGGTGAACATGCGCCGGATATCGGTGATGGCCCGCACCGCCGTGACGATCTCTTGGAGTTCCTGGACCTTTGTGATGTTCTTTAAATAGAAAACTTTGACCACCATGTCCTCGTAATCGCGACGCTTGGGCACGGTGTCGTTGGTGACAAAGATCGTATTTTCCGACAGCGGCTTCCAATAGGTGCGCGTCAGGACCGCCAGGTGCTCCAAAGCTTCGCCAAGGGTGGCTTCGGTCAGGTCCAGCGAGAAATTACGGGGCGGGGCTTGGAACTCGGGGTCGAAAATCACATTGATCCCAGCCAGCTTGCCCACCGTTTCGTAAAGCACCCGGACCGGCTGGTTGACAATCCGGATGCGATTCAGTTGCCGGCCAATCGGCTTGAGCTCGGGCGGAGGGGCCAATGCTGACAAGCGCCTCTGGGTTTCACGTTCTATGCGCTCGACTTCGGTCAGGCTCTTTTCTTCCTCTGGGACCGCTTTTTCTTCGGCTTGCTTCAGCATGCGCCAGGTGCGTCGCAGCTCCTGCTCAGCGATACTCGAGCTGGGGTCAATCGCGAAGGCTTGTCGGAATTCTTCGAGCGCTTCCTGGAGTTTTCCTTCCTCGCGAAGGGCCCTGCCTCGCTTGATATGCAGCTGGGCAGACTCGAAGCGGGCGCGTCGCACCGCAGCTTGATAGAGCGGATCCGAAGGGTCTTCCAGCAAGGCTTGCTCGTAGTAGGCCAAGGCTTTGTCCCAATCCTCGGCCAGCTGAGCGGCTCTGCCCTGGCGTATGAGTTTGTCTCCCTTGCGCGTGCGGGCATTAAGGAGAGTGGGATGGACGAGGACGAGCCCGGCAAACAAGATCAGCAAAGCGGACCGATTCGAGCTCCCCATGGCCTACGTTGCCCGTGTGTTAAGATGAGTGTCCAGCTAGCTATACAAACGAAAGACGTCGCGCGGGTCGCCCGCGTGCAAATGTGTGAGTGAATGTGAGCCAAAATTCGCGGGACCGCATCCGTATCCTCGCAGAAAATCGCCGCGCCCCCCACGATTACGAGTTGTTGGAGCGGTTCGAGGCTGGCCTGGTGCTCACGGGAAGCGAAGTCAAATCCGTTCGCGCAGGTAAAGTCCAGCTCCGGGATGCCTACGCGGAGATTCGCGGCAACGAAGCTTGGCTCGTGAACCTGCACATAGCACCCTACACCCATGCCAGCGTTTTCAACCACGACCCGGAGCGAGACCGCAAGCTCCTGTTGCACCGGCAAGAAATCAAACGTCTGATTGGCAAGACGCGGGAAAAGGGCCTCACGCTTATCCCTACGAAGATTTACCTAAAGAATGGGTGGATCAAATGTGAGCTGGCGCTAGCCCGGGGTCGCAAGCTCCATGACAAACGCCAGGCGATCAAGGAACGTGAGCGGGAAGCTGAGGCTCGGGAGGCCCTGCGGCGAGCTGGGTGGAAGTGAATTGGGGAGGCAACGATGGAGTTGGAGCTGACGAGGCAGCCAGCACGTGAGGTGCCAGCGGACCTGCTGGTGGTTTTCTCGTTCAAGAAGGAGCCCCCGGATGTGGGTGGTCCTGTGCAAGAGTGGATCCACGAGCTTTTCGAAACTGGGGAGTTCGAAGGCTCCCGGTATTCGACAGCGTTACTCCACCGCCCACCCGGACTCACCGCAGCGCGCCTGGGCTTAGTGGGGTGCGGCGAGCGGCAAACGTTCGATAGGGGCGAGTTGGTCCGGGTATCTAGCGCTGCCGTCCGCGCCTGGAAATCCAAAGCCGTGCGCCGCATAGCGTTGTTGCCCCCTGAAGGCTGGCGGGATGAGCAATCTGTGGCGGCTATCACCCAGGGAGCCCTCCTTGGGGCGTACGAGCCAAACCGGTATAAGACCGACCCGGAAAAG
>JAUQPO010000246.1 GCA_030550335.1 Acidobacteriota bacterium | reverse complement strand
CAGAAAGTAATCGTTTTGCGGCCAGTTGACCAAACAAATGTCCCCTTGATAATGGCCAGCCTCGAAGTTCGCGACGTTGATCAAGCGCCGGTAACGCCACAACCCGCCATCGCCTTCTGGGCCCTGGGCTCGAGGGTCGAAGGGTTGCGTGCGGGGCTCCAAGGTCACAGGGTGCGAGTAGGTGAAACTCAGCAACTTGCCAGGCCATGGCGGGGTGAGCTGGGGTGTGTAATCCCGCCAGAAGTCGTATTCCTCAGGGCGGGGAATCGTGTGATCCTCCCCATCGACGTAGTCCATGGCGAAGCACCAGGTGATCGCTTGGATATTGGCGGGCTGCGGCTCTGGTTTGGCGTGCAGCTCGCCTGTATCCCGCTGCGCTTCCGCCCCAGTGACGTACTCGGTTCCAGTCAGCGGTAGTAGGTCCCCCAGTTCGGTCGCATCGACGAACCACGGTGCTTCCAAGATCCGCCGATCGCCGCGTTCAAAGTCCACAACTTCCAAGGCGCGCACGCGGTCGCGGTCAACGTCAGCGCGGACCGGTTTGTGCCGGAGCAGCACCGTTAGCTGGCCGTTGCTGCGATACGGAGCCAGCATCTCCTCCAGGACCAGCCACGCCACTCGAGGCTCGTGGCATAGCCGGGAAACACTGCAGTTGCCTGGATTGAAGCTGGGGTGGGCAAGTGCAGCCGTCGTGAGGGGGTAATTCCGCCGATAAAACTCCCGAATTCTGGCGCGGAACTCACGGTAAGTCCGTGTGGCCCCAAACTGCTCAATCCAGGGATGTTCATCGGGTGGCACACCCTGCTGGGTCAGCTGCCCCCCAATCCAGGTCGTCTCTTCCGTCAAGATGACCCGCAGCCCACCCCGGCAGGCTGCCAGCGCCGCCGCCAATCCACCGACCCCGCCGCCGGCGACCACCACGTCCGCACGGAGTCCACCCGCCCGAAGCACACGCCGGCCCAGCAAACCAACGCAGAGCTCCAAGAACCGCCGTCGGTCCATCAGAGGCATTCTACGCCACCGCAACGCCGGCATTCTACGCCACCGCAACGCCACCCCGAGGAGCGACTAGCCCCAATGGCCAGCCCGAAATGGGCGAACACGCTCGCATACGCTGAGGAATCGCTCGCTGGGAACCTAGCCGCGCCGTTCACAGTGGCCGCAACCCTGTTTGTGCGGTCTTTGAGTCCGAGACCGCCGCGCTACCTCAGGTCGTTCGCCCATTGCCGAAACCTTGTGAGCCTACACGTCCTTCCACGAGGGCGCGTCGAAAAGGACCCAGTACTCGCCGGGCGAGATCCACCTGAGGACACACAATGTCAAATGAGCGGAGAGGTGCCCATTTCTTCGGGTTCCTCGCCCCCGCCTCGAGGCGGCACGCGCCCCTCGGAACAAGCCAGCCGCCCTTCAGCAGGGGGGAGCCGGCGAAGCCCCCGACACTTGAAGCTAATTGGCCGCCGCAGCCATCAGGTGCCGCTCGAAAAACCTCACCAATTGCTCGTAGTAATGGCGCCGAAAAGGCCCGCTGACGCCATGGCTCTTTTGGGGGTAAACCAGTAACTCAAAAGGCTTCCCTGCGCGCGCCAGAGCCACGACCAATTGCATGACATTTTGAAACAGTACGTTATCATCCTCGAAGTTGTGGATCAGCAAGAGGGGAGCTCGCAAGTTCTCCACGAAGTGGACCGGTGAGCTTGCGCGGTAACCTTCCTCGTTTTGGGCAGGCAGGCCGAGGTAACGCTCCGTGTAGATGGTGTCGTAGTGTCTCCAGTCGGTCACCGGCGCACCCGCAGCGCCGGCTCGGAAACGGTCGGGGGCATGGAGTAGAGCGTACAGGGTCAGGAAGCCCCCATAGCTCCACCCATGAATACCGATGCGCGACTCATCCACGAAGCCTAGACTTATCAGGTAATCAAGGCCGGAAAGTTGATCCTCCAGTTCAAGTTTTCCGAGCCGCCGATACAGCCCGACCTCAAACCCGTGCCCACGCCCGCTCGCTCCCCGGTTGTCTAACTGCCAGACCACAAAACCCTTCTGCGCCAGTACTTGCCCCAAGCTGAATCCGCCCCAAGCATTCCGGACCGATTGCGCCTGCGGGCCGCCATAAACCAACACCACCGCCGGGTACTTCTGCCCTGCCGCAAATCCCTTAGGCCGGATCAGACATCCATCCAGCAGCACCGGCCCCTGCCCGACCGGGACCCTGTGGAACTCCTGGGGTAGAAATTCATACTCCTGGGCCAACCGCTTCCAACCGTCCTCCAAAACAGTCACGACTTCCCCAGTGTTCGATCGGACCACTGCTGTGGGTGGCCGGTCCGCTGCCGAATGAACGTCCACCATCCACCGGCAATCCGGGCTAGCCATGACCCTGTGTGTGCCTGGCTCCGACGTGATCCGCCGCCGGGCACCGCCCGCCAACGGCACAACCCATAGATGACGCTCGAGAGGTGAAGGTTCGGTGGAAACGTAGTACACCTCGCCCGCCGGCTCGGCGATACAAGCTAGCTCAGTCACCTCCCATTGGCCTTGCGTCAATTGCTTGAGAAGCGTACCGTCGACCGAATATCGGTAGAGGTGCCGAAAACCATCCCGCTCGCTCGACCAAAGTAGCTCGCGTCCCGCCTTCAGGAATCCCCACGCATCACTGACGTTGATCCAGTAGGGGTCCTCCTCGGTGAGTAGAGTCTGGCGCCGCCCAGTACGAGCTTCATACACTTCCAGCCAAAGCCGGTTCTGAAGGCGATTCAACCGCAGCACTGCCAAGCGAGTACTGTCAGGCAACCACGCCACTCGGGCGATCAAACTATCGTCCGGGGCTGTGCTGGTCAGCCATCGCGTGCGGCCGCCTCCCCTGGCCACCACGCCTAGGCGCACGCGCGCGTTGGGCGTACCCGCTTTCGGGTAACGCTGGGGTTCGTACACAGGGATCAAAGGTTGCAAATCAACATGCGGGTACAGTAGCTGCGGTTCCACATTGAACTGCAGGTAGGCGATCCAGCGAGAGTCCGGCGACCACCAATACGCAGTGCCGAGATCCAGCTCTTCGGGGTATACCCAATCCAATTGAGCGTTCCAGATAGTTTCGGAACCGCTCTGCGTCAACCGTTCCCGCCGCCCCGTGGCGACGTTCTGCACATAAAGGTCCGACTGGACACGATAAGCAATCCACTGGCCGTCTGGCGAAAGCTTCGGGTCACGCTCTGCTACCGGGCTTTTCACGAGCTGCCGCGTCGCCCCCGTCTCCACGTCCAGCTCGAATAAGTCGCCCTTCACATGCACCAATAGCCGGCGACTGTCGGGGAACCATTGCAGCTTTTGCTCCCGCACCCGCCGGTTTTCCCAGCTGTGCACCCGTGGATTGACGGGTGCAGCTGCGAGCTTTTCCAGTGCATTTAGCTCGATTAACCTACGGGTAACCTGGGAACCGATCTCATAAAGCTCCAGCCAACCTTCCCGGATGTAGCCCAGACGGCGACTATCCGGGCTCCAAGCGAATTCTTCAAGATGGGGAACTTCAATTGTGGCAGCGACCTCAGGGGTGATGGGACGTTTGCCCTGAAGCCGCCCTAGCCCTGGCCCTGCGAGCCCGGCGGCCAAAGCGAGCACAGCCAGCGCGGACGATTGGCCAAGACGGTCGGTCAGAAAACGGGACCACACCATAGCCTCCCGAGTCGCTCTTTGGGAGCTGAGTGGGCGCTTGGTCAAGACCTCAAGAACCGGACGGCACCGGTTCTACGGAACTGACCAGCGTCAGCCAGCCGTAACGGTCGGGCGCGGTGCCGTTAACAATGCCAAAGAAAGCTTCTTGCAACTTCTGCGTGATCGGGCCACGTCGCCCATTGCCTACAGGGATTCGATCTACCGACCGGACAGGTGTGATCTCCGCCGCAGTGCCGGTGAAGAAGATCTCATCGGCGATGTAAAGCATCTCCCGAGGGATGAAGGTTTCGATGACCGGGATATCGAGCTCGCGGCAAAGCGTGAGGACTGAATCCCGAGTGATTCCGCCCAGGACCGAGTTGGCCAGCGGCGGCGTGTATACTTTGCCGTCGCGCACAACGAATATGTTCTCGCCGGAGCCCTCACTGACGTAGCCAGCCGGGTCCAAGGCGATGCCTTCGGCGTATCCGTTGATGTTGGCCTCCATACGGATGAGCTGCGAGTTCAAGTAATTGCCGCCCGCCTTCGAGAGCGCGGGGAAGGTGTTAGGGGCCATGCGGTTCCAGCTGGAGACACAGACGTCGACCCCATTCACCAGGGCTTCCTCACCCAGATACTTGCCCCACTCCCAGCAGGCGATGAAGACTTCGATCGGTGCCTCGCGGGCATCTACACCCACCTGACCGTAGCCGCGCAAGATAATCGGCCGGATGTAGCAGGACCGCACACGGTTGATGCGCACCAGTTCGATCGTAGCCTCAGCCAGCTCGTCCAAGCTGTAGCCGACGTCGATCATGCGGTAGATCTTGGCGGAGTCGAGCATGCGGCGCATGTGGTCTCTGAGGCGGAAGATGGCGGGTCCAGCCGGTGTGTCGTAGCACCGCAATCCTTCGAAGACGCTGCTGCCATAGCTGACGACGTGAGACAAGACGTGAATTTTGGCGTCCTCCCAGTTGATAAAGCGCCCGTTGTGCCAGATCTTCTCCGTGGGGACCATTCTTTCTCCTTCCCGAATAGCCGGGGCGACCCGGCGGCGTGAAGTGAGTCGTTTCAGGATACCCTTAAGAATAGCATGGTGAGAAGACCCCGACGTTTGCGCTACGCAGCGCTCGCAGCGTTGCTAGTCTCCGGAGCAGCCTGGGCACAGCGACTGCCGAAGCCCGGCTTCAACCTGTTCTCCAAACAACAGGACATCCAGCTCGGAAAAGAAGCTGCAGCAGAAATTGAGAAAACCGTCGAACTGGTGCGCGATCGCGAGATCTCGGCCTACATAGAAGCCCTCGGCCAACGGTTGGTCCGCGCACCTGAAGCCGATGACTATCCCTATACGTTTAAGGTCGTCCGGGACGACACGATTAACGCGTTCGCCCTTCCGGGAGGCCCCACGTATGTGCACACAGGCCTGTTGCTTGCGGTGGAGAACGAAGCACAATTGGCCGGTGTGCTCGCGCACGAGATCGCGCACGTAGCTCTCCGGCACGGCACCAGCCAAGCTTCCAAAGCGAACTTTATCCAGCTGGCTGCTTTGCTAGCTTCCGAGGTCGTGGGACAGGGATCCCTGACAGCCCAGTTGGCCCGAATCGGGATCGGCTTCGGGGCCAACTCCGTGTTCCTTAAGTTCTCCCGCAGCGCCGAGCGAGACGCAGACGTTCTGGGCGCTTACATCATGGCTCGCGCCGGCTACGACCCTCTGGAACTGGCAAGGTTTTTCGAAAAGCTCGAGGCCGAGACCGGTCGTCGGAGCGCGATCGAACAGTTCTTTTCCAGTCACCCGAATCCTGGCAACCGGCGGGAGCGCATCCAACAGGAGCTGCCATACCTGCCCCGGACC
>JAUQPO010000014.1 GCA_030550335.1 Acidobacteriota bacterium | reverse complement strand
TGCAAGCCGTATACGGGATCACTGTAACGTCCATACCCGGGTGGAACTCGGAAGGCACACCATCGGTGACCGCTTCAATAGTGGCCCCGATCTCGTGCCCAGGGATCCGTGGGTAACACACTAGCGGATTCCGCCCAAGAAAACTGTTCAGGTCGCTCCCACACAGGCCTACTCTACGAATTCGCAGGAGCACCTGTCCCGGCTGCGGCTCTGGCTCGGCAACGTCTACCACACGACCCACGCCCGGGCTTAGCAGCTGCCAAGCCTTCATCTGCTTTTACTCCAACCGATACACACGACTGGCTGTGGCTCCAAGGATTGCCTCACGCTCGTCCAGGCTAAGCTCGTTGATCCAAGTCTCCACGCAGCGCGCCCACCGCTCGTAGGTGGACGCCAGCAGACACACTGGCCAGTCGGAGCCAAACATCAAGCGTCGGGCTCCGAAGGCCTCGAGCACGATGTCGAAGTACCGGCGCAAGCCGTCTTCGGTCCAGTTGCACCAGTCGGCTTCCGTGACCATGCCGGAGACCTTGCAATACACGTTCGGCCTCCGGGCCAGCTCCTGAATATGGGTCGCCCAAGGCTCCAAAATCCCGTCCCGAATACGCGGCTTTGCGATGTGGTCGAGCACGAAGATCTGCTCGGGGTGCCGGTCAACGAAGCGGATGGCTTGTGGCAGGTGCCGCTCGTAGATCAGTATGTCGTAGACAAGTCCAAACCGGTGCAGCAAACCAACCCCACGGTTGAAGTCTTCCCTCAGAATGAAGTGATCATCTGGCTCATCCTGGACTACGTGACGCACCCCTCTCAAGCGTGAGTTAGAAGCGAGCTCTACAAGCTTTTCCTCGACCGATGGATCTGTCAACGGCACCCATCCCACCACGCCGGCAATGAATGAGAACTGAGCAGCAAGTTCCAGCAGCCACTGGGTTTCGGCGAGCGTCTGCCTAGCCTGTACGGAGATAGCCTTGTCAATCCCCGCCCGGTGCAGTTCCGGCTCCAGATGCTCAGGAAGGAAATCCCGCTTGAGCGCTTCCATCCCGGGGCGGATCCAAGCGTACTCATCCTCGTTGTATCGCCAGAAATGTTGGTGAGCATCAACACGCATCAGCCTGCCTCAACAGCTGCTGTCGTAATTCCTCGTAGTCCTGATTCTCGGGTCTACCCGAAGGCCACGTGGTGTTGAACACTGGGGCGATGATGGCCCGGATTTCCTCGAGCAAATCTTCTGGGGTTTGCCCCTCAAGAGCACGGACATTCGATTCGACGTGATCTGGTCGGGACATTCCCACCAGTGTGGTGGCTACATAAGGATGCTGGACACAAAAGCGGAGCGCTACATCTGCAACCCGCACACCGCGCTGGCGGCACAGCTCCGCCACACGTCGTCCAGCCTCCTTGACAGCCTCAGGAGCCGGATGCCATGCTGGAGGGCCCTGTTCCGTAAGGATCCCCATGTGCAGGGGTGAAGCATTGATCAGCCCGATCTCACGCTCCCGGCAAAACGGCGTGAGTATGTCGTCCATGTCGGTGATCATCAGGTTATAGCGGCAATAGGATAAAACTGTGTCCACCCCTGCCCTTTCTGCCACGTCCCGCAACAACTTCAGCGGCAACCCTGTGATGCCCACAAAGCGAACTTTGCCCTCCTCTTGCAGTTTCCGCATTGCTGGGATGGTTTCCTCGATAATCTGCTGCCGGTCGCCGAATTCGATATCGTGGGCCTGGAATACATCGATGTAATCAGTGCGGAGTCTTCTCAATGATTCCTCGCAGCTTCTCCTGACGCGGTCGGCTGAGAAATCGAACTGGCGTACGTCATATCGGCCGCACTTGGTGGCGAGGATCACCTGGTGACGCTTCCCTTGGAGGGCCAATCCCAGCCGTTCTTCAGCCAGCGACCTCCCATAATAAGGCGCCACGTCGAAGTAGTTAATGCCCAGGTCGATGGCCCGGTGCACTGCCCGCACGCCTTCTTGAGGGTCAGTGATGCGGAACTCATTACCTAGCGGTGAAGCTCCGAATCCCAACACCGAAACGCGCAAGCCAGTCTTGCCCAGAATCCGGTACTCCATCTGGCGTCTCCTTACCAGCAGTGCCACATGCGCCGTTTAGGATAACAAAGCTCCTCCGCCGAGTCGCGCCCGTACTGGGTGTCGTCACAATCATAAGACCGGACCGATCCGCCAGGGGACGAACTCGTTGTGTCCAAGTCGTTCGCTCGCCGTGCGCTCGCCAGAAGCCACGCGGAGCACAAGCTGGAAGATCTCCCCACCCACTTGTTCTACCGTGGCCTCACCATCGGCAATGCGACCTGCGTTGACATCCATATCCTCCCGCATCCGCTCGTAGGTCGCGGTGTTGCTCGAGATCTTGATTACGGGGACAATGGGGAAACCATTCGTGCTTCCACGCCCAGTGGTGAATGCGATCACGTTCACCCCACCCGCCGCAAGGCCGGTGAGGGAGATGGGATCGTTCCCCGGCGTGTTCATGAACACCAAGCCTCGGACTCGAATCCGTTCGGCGTAATCGATAGCGTCCATCAGCGGACTCGTGCCAGCCTTGGCCACTGCCCCTAGCGATTTCTCCAAAATGTTGGTCAGGCCGCCCTCACGGTTGCCCGGAGATGGGTTATCGTTGAACGTCGACGCGTACGGCCGCAGGTATGCCTTATACTGCTCGACCAGGGCCAGGTACCTTTCGGCAACTTGGCGGTTACGAGCCCGGCGCACGAGTAAATTTTCGGCGCCAAACGTTTCCGTGGTCTCAGCCAGGACCACAGTTCCTCCCAGCCGCACCAACCGGTCACAACAGTTACCGAGAGCCGGGTTAGCGGTGATGCCCGAAAAGGCGTCGGAGCCACCGCACTGCAAGCCCAGTACAATCTCGGAAGCAGGCACGGGCACGCGACGGTCTTCGGCCGCGCGATCGATGAGCTGCTCCACCAGAGCCCGGGCGCGGCGTACTGCCTGACGTGTTCCCCCTACCTCTTGAAGCGTAAAGCCGACCAGGCGACCAGTCGCCAGGCGCTTTTCGTCCAAATACAGCCCAACGTGATTCACTTCACATCCGAGACCAATGATGACGGCCCCGGCAACGTTAGGGTGGTCCAGAATGCCGCTGATCGTGCGGTACAACTGGTCGGTGTCAGGCCCGATCTGAATGCTGCAACCGTGACCATGGGGGAACGCGCGCACACCGTCCACGTTGGCGGGCAGCGGTTCGTGTTCGAAACTGCGGGCAACAAGCTCTGCCACGTACGCTGCGCAGTTGCTCGCCGCCACGACGGCTATGTAGTTGCGGGTCCCCACTCGCCCATCGGATCGCCGATAACCGAGAAAAGTGGGCGCTTCCGGCGTGGGTTCGGGCAAAGGCAACTCGTGCTCGGGAAACTCATAGACCCCTGGTGTGTTGCTGAGCGTCACGTTATGTGTGTGTACATGTGTCCCCTGCCTGATGGGCACCGTGGCCTTGCCGATCGCAGTGCCATAACGCACCACATTTTTCCCAGCAGGAATATCCTCCAGAGCGAGCTTGTGACCCACTGGAATGGGCTCTTGCACCTCCACCAGACGCTCATCCACCCGCACTCTTTGCCCGGGTGACAGAGGTACCCGAGCCACTCCGACGTTGTCGGCAGGATGTAGACGGATCACAGCCCGCTCAGGGGTGATAAGCCTGACGACCTGTTGGCTCATAAATCATTTCCTCTGCTGTGCAGGAGCTGCGCGGCCGAAGCGCCGCCCCGAGGGAAAGCCGCCGCCCCCTATACTTGATGAGGTGGTCCGGCGAGTTGCTGCCGCTCTGGCACTCTGTACCGCAGTTTATCTCGCTTACTGGTGGAGGCTCGGCTCTTATGGGATCCTCGGACCAGACGAAGCTCGCTACGCTGCGGTAGCTCTGGAGATGGCTCGGAGCGGCGACTGGATCACGCCGCGACTCTGGAACCACCCCTGGTTCGAGAAGCCCCCGCTGGTCTACTGGTTAGCCGCGGGAGCACACCGACTTGGTCTTCCAGAAGAGCTGGCAGCCCGTCTCCCAGTGTCCGCTCTAGCGGTGGCATTCCTGGGGTTCTTCTACCTTTGGGTGCGTGCCTGCTTCTCGCCCAGCGCGGCCGTGTGGGCTACCGGCATCTTGGCCAGCACAGCCGGGTGGTTGGCGTATGCCCACGTGGCGGTGATGGACATCCCGCTGAGTGCCACAACCGGCATCGCGATGATGCTCGGTTTTCAAGCCGTGACCATGCGGTCGCTGGCGGCAGCAACGCTCGCCGGCATCGCGCTCGGCCTAGCAATACTGGCGAAGGGTCTCGTAGCACCGGTATTGCTTTTGCCGCTGTTCTGGTTCGGAAGGAAGCAGTGGCGGCTGTTGGTCAGTTTGCTCGGATGGGCGCTACTGATCGCTGGACCTTGGTATTTGATCTGCACCTGGCGCCATGGGACTGAGTTTCTCCAAGAGTTCTTCTGGCGTCATCACATGGAGCGCTTCGCAACGGAAAGTCTTCATCACGTGCAGCCGTTTTGGTTTTACCTCCCAGCCTTTCTGGCACTGCTGTTGCCCTGGAGTCCCACCCTCATCGCTCTGATCCAGCGAAACTGGCTGGACAGCCCAGTCGCACGCTTCCTCGGGTTGTGGTGGCTGTGGGGAATGCTCTTCTTCTCTGTCTCACGCAACAAACTTCCAGGCTATGTCCTGCCGTTGCTGCCCCCCATGGCCGCATTGCTGGGAGCCAGCGTGGAACGGTGTCGTCACCTCTCCCTTCTCCTGGCTCTGACCGCAGCCTTGGCCGGGTTGCTCCCTGCGGCGGCCGAGTTAGCACCCGAAGCTGTCGTTACCGGCCTCAGCCGCGCAAAGCTGAGCACTTTCCCTTGGCCTTGGGTGAGTCTGGCTGTAATCTCTGCGCTCGTGACCGCCTATCTGACTTGCCTGGGGCGCCGCCAGTGGGCCTTCTCGTCCATCTTGGGCACGTGGCTTGCGGGCCTGGTGTACACAAAGCTGCTGGTGGTCGCGCGCTTGGATCAGTATGCGAGCGCCCGCGCTATTGCAGACCAACTGCGAGGCACCCACCAGGCTGTTTGTGTGGCGGAACTCCCCCGGCCGCTTTGGTACAGCCTCAACTACTATGTCCGTTCGAGCGTACCGGCGTGTGTCGCACGCCCCGCCCCGCTTGTGGTTCGCCAGCAGAATGGCAAACCGCCGGAGGTGATCCCAGCCCAAGTGGTGCCTTAGGCTCCTTTGAGTCTCTTCTCGATGTCCTTCAGCGTGCCCTCGAGTTCCTTGGTCATCTTTTTGGTTTCGTCACTCTCGGGGAGCCCCTTGAGAATGGCCAGGGCCTTCTCGACCATCAACTTGTGCCGCTCCGGCTGGTCAAGCTTGTAGGGTGAGTAGAGTTCGGCTAAGTCTTTCATTCGCTTGGCCACGCCTAGCATAAAGGTCTGACGCGAGACCCTTGCTCCCTCGTTAGTGAACAACTTCTGGGCTCTGGCTACGTCCTCACCTGCGCCCACCACTTCACAGGTAGTCAGCAGGATTCTTCGCTCGATGGCAGCACGCTCCGCAGCCGCCAGCGGTGCCTCGGCCAGCAGTAGCCCTTCGCCGACACGTTTGAGATCCGGCACGGGTAAGGGGTTGCCCTTAGGGAATCCAAAGGGAATCTGTATGTCGCCATCGACTTTGAGCTGCTCGAATTTCAGCACTGTCTCCGCGAAGCTGATCGCCCTCCGGTTAGCTAACGCGCGGTAATCGTTCATCAGCTTGCGGAACTGAGCAGGTGCCGTTTTGTTGACCCGGGCCCCTGCCTCGAAGGCATCCGCCACGTCCTTGTACCCCCCGGCCATGCCAGCCGTCAGAATGACCCTCCAGGCAATCGCGCGCGACGTGTAGGGGTTGTCTCCAGTGATTAACTTTTCCAAGTGCTCGTCGCACTTGACGTAGTCACCCGTAGTGAACGTGTCGTGAGCCGCTTGCCAATACCAGTCAGGGGTACCCGTCCGCGGACCAGAAGGGCCACAACCGGTCATGGCGATCAACCACAAAATGCCGGCAGTGCACAGCCACAAGGTGTTGTTGAAACGCATCAGTGCCTCCCGTTCAGTGAATGACTATCACAGTCGCGAGGGACATTCAAGCCAGAAGCGAAGTATTTGGCATCACTCAGGCGATCGTTTCGATCTCCTCTAGGATCCGCATCACTTCGGCCCGTGGGTCTGGCGATCGCGTGACTTGCCGACCGACAACGACGTAATCGGCCCCCTGCCGGATCGCTTCTCCAGGAGTCGCGACCCGCTTCTGGTCCCCAAGCTCCACCCCAGCAGAGCGGACCCCAGGCGTGATCAGTAAGCGATCGGGCCCCACAATTGGGCGCAGCTCAGCCACCTCCAGGGGAGAGCAGATCAAGCCATCCAGTCCAGCCTCACAGGCTTTGCGAGCGCGCAATCGGACCAGCTCCCGCACCGACGTCGGGTACCCTAGGTCAGCCAAATCTTCCTCGTCGAAGCTGGTCAGCACGGTAACCCCCAGCAATTTGAGTGGCGCGCCTTGGCGGCCCTCGACGGCAGCGCGCATGATCGGCCCGCTGCCATGAACCGTCAACAGGCGTACGCCCAGTGCCGCTACCTGTCGGACCGCCCTCTTGACGGTCTCACCGATGTCGTAAAGCTTCAAGTCGAGAAAGACATTCAGACCACGCGCAACTAGCTCCCGCACGAACTCCCTACCTGCCGCCGTATAAAGCTCTAAGCCGACTTTGTAAAAAGACACTAGCCCTTCCAGCTGTTCAATCAGCCTCCGCGCCTGATCCGCTTCGGGCACATCCAGGGCGATGATGATCCTTTCGCGCATCGCTTCTCCAATCGCTTATCTCGACACCCGGTATGGTATGCTACCCGAAAACGGACCAGGTCCAGACGTGCCGGACGAGCCTACGCGGATACGAGTATTAATCCTTTGCACCGGCAACTCTTGCCGGAGCCAGATGGCGGAGGGATATTTAAAATCGCTCGATGCCCGGTTGGAGGTTTACTCAGCGGGCACCCACCCCGCTCCAACGGTGCACCCGTACGCCATCCGCGTCATGGAAGAAATCGGCATCGATATCTCTGCTCAGCGTCCAAAACCCGTGAATGAATTCCTCGGCCAATCATTCGATTGGTTGATCACCGTGTGCGATGACGCGGACCGCAACTGCCCAATATTTCCCCACCCTGTCCGGCACCGCGTCCATATCGGATTTGAAGACCCAGCGCGCGCCAGCGGAAGCGAGGAGGAGATTCTAGCCGTCTTCCGGAAAGTGCGGGACCAGATTGTCGAACGTTTCCGGGAGCTCTACGAGACTCGCTTGCGGTCGGAGCTGAACCGCTGAGCGCCGAGCGTGCCCCGGCAACCTTGCTAGAAACATGAACCCCGCTTGATCACCGCAGCCCCAACCACTATGCTGGATTCTCAGCACTTGGGGAGGTGATGGCCATGGAGCATATGAGTCGGCGGCATTTCGTCAAGGCTGGGCTTGCCCCAGCCATCCAGCTGAGTTTCGCCAAGGGCGCGCCGAGCGACCGCGTCAACATCGCGGTCGTAGGTCTGCACAACCGTGGGCGAGATCACATCCGTGAGTTTGCCAAGGTTCCCAACGTCAGAATCGTTGCTCTCTGTGATGTCGACGAGCGATTGTTCGCCGAGAACGTGGCGATGGTAGAGGAGCTGACGGGTTTCCGCCCGGACACCGAGTGGGACTTCCGCCGTTTGTTGGAACGGAAAGACTTGGACGCCGTGTCGCTAGCCACGCCCGACTACTGGCACGCATTGCAAACCATCTGGGCCTGCCAGGCTGGCAAGGACGTGTACGTGGAAAAACCGGTCTCATTCACCATCGTCGAAGGCCGCAAGATGGTGGAAGCGGCCAGGAAATATCGGAGAATTGTCCAGGCTGGGTTGCAGAGACGCAGCGATGGAATGCTGCGTGCTGCGGTGCGATTCTTGCATGAAGGTGGTTTGGGGCGAGTCTATCGTGGTAAGGCAATCCTGAATAAGCCGCGGGGCAACATCGGGCGCGTGCAGGAGAGCTCGATTCCGCAAGGTGTGCACTGGGATCTGTTCCTAGGCCCGAGCCCATATAAGCCGTTTACCCTGAACCGATTCCACTACGGCTGGCATTTCTTCTGGGACACGTCTACCACTGACGTGGGCAACTCCGGAGTTCACGAACTGGACGAACTGCGCTGGGGCATGGGCAAGCGAGAGCATCCAGTCCGCATCCATAGCACCGGCGGGCTCTACGGGTGGGAGGATACCGACCAAGAAACCCCGAACGTTCAAGTCGCCACCTTCGAGTACGCCGATGGAACGCTCCTCGAAATCGAGGTGAACAATCTCCCCGGACCTGACCGATCCATGTCCCGCAACGTCTTTTACGGCTCCAAAGGCTATCTGAGCTCCTCGGACCGCTACCAACCCAAGTTCGTCCAGCTTTTACCCAACGAACGCTGGCCAGAAGTGAGACCCAGCGGCGTGAACGAACACGCTACACGGATCAGTTTTCCACGCTGGCAAGACCTGCCATCACCCAAGCTCGAGCCTGAACCCACGGTGAGCCACTTCCAGAACTTCATCGATTGCGTACGATCGCGGCGGGTGGAGGATCTCTACTGCGACATTGAGGAAGGCCACATCTCGACCACGCTCTGCCACCTGGCCAACATCTCGTTCCGAACGGGGCGGAAGCTTGTGTTCGACCCCAAGACCGAACGGTTCGTCAATGACGAGGAAGCAAATCGTTACCTGACTCGGCAGTACCGCGAGCCATACGTGCTGCCTGACTCGGTGTGACAGAACTGCAGATAGCCGCTGCGAGCCAGTAAAATTGCTGGCCACTGCAGGCCGCAGCGCGACAGGTCGTCACTGTTCCCAACCCTGATAGGCAGCGGTGGCGGGATGGGCACGGGGCTCCGGCACGTAACCGGGTCGTCTTGCCACCGGCCAGGAGAGGACGTTACAGCGCGCAGCCCAAGCTTCATACATTCGTACGAGCCTGGACCGTAACCCGGGGGAGCGGGAGGACAAGTCGACTAGTTCGGTGCGATCTGCCTCCATATCGTGCAAGCTCCAGTCTCGCCCGTGCTCAGCAACCAACTTCCATCTCCCCCACCGGACTGCCCGATTACCTTCGTGCTCCCAAAACAACGCCTCGCGGCGGATCGGTGGATTGGAGAACGCAGGCACCAAGCTCGTACCCTCGAGGGGTAAAATCCTTTGGCTGGCGCGCTCGACCGGGTAAGAAGCTCCAGCCACCTCCAGGCAGGTAGGCATTAAGTCGATGATGTGCCCTACCTGATGGCGCAACTCACCGCGGGCGGTAAACCCGGCGGGCCAGTGGACGATGCACGGCGTGGCGATACCGCCCTCATGTACCCAGTGTTTGTACTTCAGGAATGGGGTCTTTGATACGTTCGCCCAACCTTTCCCATACGTCAGGAAATAACCCCGCCCGTTCACTAAATCAGCAGCAGGTCCAGCCCCCAGATTGCCACCCTTAGCGCAACCACCATTGTCGGACAGGAAAAAGATCAACGTATTGCGCAACTCGCCCAGCCGCTCCAAAACTGCCACGAGCCGGCCGATCCCTCGATCCATGCGCTCCACCTGGGCAGCGTCAATGGCCATACGTAAGTCCATCTCGTCTCGTGTGCTCTCTGGAAGGGCAGTCCAACTGGGAGCATCGTGCGGGCTCAGCTTCCACTGTGGGCGGATCAAGCCCATGCGCACCATCCGGGCATAACGTTGGCTCCGAACGATCTCCCAACCACTCCGGTAACGTCCGCGGTACTTCCCCACGTCCTCCAGGGGAGCGTTCAAAGGCCAGTGAGGCGCTGTGTAGGCCAAGTACAGGAAGAAGGGCTGAGCGTCGTCTGCTGTGTCGGCCTCGCGAATGAAGCGGATTGCGTAGTCAGTGAAGGCATCGGTGATGTAGAAGTTCTCGTCTGGAACCACCGGTGTACGATCGAGCAAGAGCAGCTTATCCGGATTTGGTCAAAAGTAATTGCAAGCCCCGCGAATGATACCGTAGTATCGCTCGAAGCCGCGATCGACTGGCCACATGCCCTCGAATGTCCCTGCATGCCAGTTGCCCACCATCAGCGTTCGGTAACCCGCTTCTCGTAATACTTCCGCGAGGGTGAGACACTGCCGGTTCAGAAAACCACGGTAACCCGGGTGGCCTAAATCGAAGCGTTGCTGAACGTCTTCGCTAGTCATGTGACCGATGCCCGCTTGGTGCGGATAGAGCCCCGTGAGGAGCGCTGCCCGCGTCGGACAACATCGCGCCGCAGTGTAGAACTGGGTAAACCGAAGTCCATTGGCTGCTAGGCGGTCCAGGTTCGGCGTCTCGATCTCACCCCCATAGCAACCTATGTCCGAAAAACCCAGATCGTCGGCTAAGATGATGACGATGTTCGGGCGCTCGGCTGGACCAGCGAGCCCAGAAGAGATCCCGAACCAGACCATCAACCAACCATCTCGGGTTCCCGTTCGCATGTCCTTCTGGGCCGTCGAGTGCGCATTCTATCACCTGGCCCTCACCGATCCGGCCGAAGGCATTTGCCGCGACACCCGCATTATGCTAATGGCGATAAGCGAATTCTTGCTGAGGCTATGAGACCGATGAGATTCTGCAAATTTTCTCACATCACTTTAGCGTGCGGGTTACTTTTGTCGGGTGGACCAGCCTTGGGCCAACTCGGCTTGTTCTCGACAGAACAGCGAATC
This sequence comes from Acidobacteriota bacterium, assembly GCA_030550335.1. Classification (GTDB taxonomy): domain Bacteria; phylum Acidobacteriota; class Terriglobia; order Bryobacterales; family Bryobacteraceae; genus JAUQPO01. Next base: position 14,434 of record JAUQPO010000014.1, on the reverse strand, counting down.
CAGTTCACACGGGAGTGGAAAGGCGAGCGGTTCCCGGACGGCCGCCCCAAGGTACCTGACAGTGTCATCGAGCGCTTGCGGAATGTCACTGCGGAGGAAGCTTGGGGCGTGCTCATGCGCCACCGCTATTACAACCAGTTCGAAGGCGGCTGGAAGGTCATCAACCCCAGTGAAAATCGGCTCGTGGGCCGCGTCGTCACAGCGGTATTCATGCCGCGACGGCCGGATGTGGACAGCATCATCATGGAGATCGGCAAAAAAGAAGGCCGCGTGGGTCTGGGCCAGAACTCCTGGGTCATCGACACACTGGTGAAGGGCGACGTGCTGGTGGTGGACCTATTCGGCAAGATCAAGGACGGAACCTTTGCCGGTGATAACCTCGCCACGTCGATCTACACCAAGTCTGGCAACGGCTTCGTCGTCGACGGGGCCGTGAGGGATGTCTCCGGGATCCAGCAAATCAAAGGATGCCAGGTCTACGTCCGAGGCACAGACCCCTCAGCGTTGCGCGAAGTGACACTGATGGGCATTAACGTGCCGATCCGAATTGGGCAGGTGATGGTCATGCCGGGCGACATCGTCGTGAGCGACCCAGAGGGATTGACATTCATCCCGCCACAGCTGGCCGAGGAAGTAGCTGACACAGCCGAGTTGATTCATGCCCGAGACGAGTGGGGGCACCAGATGTTGCGGGAAGGGCGTTATACGCCAGGTCAGATCGACGGGCGCTGGACAAAACAGATGATTGAGGAATTCAACAAATGGGCTGAGCAGAAGGGTTACAAGGTGCGGATGAAGCCACAGGAGCAATAGTCGGTGGTCTCTCCATCGGGAGCACCGTTGCCTTGCCCTGCTGTCTCAACCGCCGGCGCCATGCGCGTAGCGTGACCTCAGAGTGCATCGAGGGCCGCAACAATGTCCCGAATGGAAACGGCCCGGCCCGTCACCTCATCGATTTCGACAAGAGCAGCATGGAGCTGCACGCCGCGTTTGGCTGGCTCGAAGCGAACGGGCAAGCCGGTCAAGAAACGACGCACCACAGCGTCGGCTTTGACCCCGATCACGGACTCGTACGGCCCAGTCATGCCTACGTCCGTCTGGTAGGCTGTTCCCTGGGGCAAGACTCGAGCGTCTGCTGTAGGCACATGGGTGTGAGTACCTAAAACCGCCGAGACCCGACCGTCCAGGTACCAGCCCATAGCCATCTTTTCGCTAGTCACCTCTGCGTGAAAGTCGACAATACGGACCTTGACGGCCGGGTCTAACGAGGGCAGGATTTCGTCCGCCTTGCGGAAAGGACAATCGATTGGGGGCATGTACGTCCTGCCTTGGAGATTGATCACGGCGACGGGGACACCATTTCGCGCACGCCCCACCCAGACCCCACGGCCCGGCAACTCGTCGGGGTAGTTGGCCGGCCGGAGCAAACGTGGCTGCTCGGCCAGGTAGTCGTAAATTTCACGCTTGTCCCAAATATGGTTGCCCGAGGTCAGCACGTCGAGCCCCAGCGCGAACAGCTCCTCGGCTACAGCAGGGGTCAGGCCAAATCCACCAGCGGCATTTTCGGCGTTGGCCACCGTGAGATCGATGTTTTCCTCCTGGACGAGGCGAGGCAAGTGTTCTGCCACGGCTCTACGTCCCGGTGAAGCAAATATATCCCCGATGAACAAAATCTTCATTCCACCGCCTCCCCTGTATACGAGAAGCACCAACGCCGGGCCCCTGAAGGAGTCACGTCACTACATGTCTGATGGCAGCTGCTTAGAAACTCGCCGGGGCATCGACCGCCGTTCAACTTCCCATCAAGGAAGTTGCTAGCTGAGCTCGCCCCCCGGACACGCCGGCATCCTTGCTACCGGTGGTCGTAACGAAGTGCCTCGGCTCATCTGGGGTTCTCGCCTGCAGCATGATCTTCTGGTCGCTCGGCTGGGGGCCCCAAGCAAGCTCTCAATTCGGCCTCCGAGACGGCTCCTTCTCGGATGATCCTCCACGTGGGTCCCGTCAAGTCCACCGTGGTGGCACCCTCACCTGTACACAACCCACCATCCAGGACCAGATCGATTCGCCCGTCCATAACCCCAAAAACTTCTATGCCGCTGCGGCAGGTCGGATAACCCGATACGTTGGCACTCGTGGCGATCAGCGGCTGACCCAAGCACTCCATTAAGCGTACGGCCACAGGAGCAGCGGGCTGCCGAATCCCTAACCGGCCGGTGTTCCCGGTCACCTTGAACGGGACATTTGCAGAGGCGGGCACGACCACGGTGACTGCGCCCGGCCAGAAACGTTCCGCAATTTTGAAAAATGCTTCCGGCAAAGCCGCGGCCAACACCTGCGCCATGGGCACACCGTCAACGAATAACGGTAGTGAGCGTGTCAGGTCCCGCCGCTTCGCTCGGAAAACGCGAGCCACCGCTTGAAGGTTAAACGGGTCCGCCACCAACGCGTACAGAGCGTCGGTGGGGATCGCCACCACACGACCGGCGCGGATCAGCCGCGCGGCGCGGTCGATCACTTCTGCAGGCGGGTTTTGCGGGTCAATCTCGATGATGTCCGTACGCACTTCTCCTTGTTCAATGAGTAAGCCGGGCTCTCAGCTTGCGCTACGGGTCGGCGAGCGGTCTCCAATGGCTTCAGCCACCTGGAGCGCCATATCATACCTGCCAAACGGAGCACTGAGTTGCACTCCCTGCACCATCGGCTTGATCCGCTCCACCAACTGCCGCGCAATCGCTACACCTTCCTGCCGGGCCTTTTCGCCGCTTTCAGCCCTGCGCATGCGCTCCATGAATTCCTGTGGGACGGGCACGCGCAGCTCGTTCACCATAAATTCCGCATTCCGATAGCTGGTCAGCGGCCAAATCCCAGCGATCACCGGAATTCGGAACGGCTCGATCCGCCGGAGAAACGTTTCCAGTAATCCTATGTCGAAGACCGGCTGGGTCACAACGTATTCCGCCCCGTTACTGACTTTGGCCTCGAACCGCCGGATCTCTTCGTCCAAATTCAAAGCCCCAGGGTTGGCGCCTACGCCGATCACAAAGGCTGTTTGGGAACCCATAGGGTTTCCACCCAGGTCGAGGCCCTGATTCAGGTTGTTAACGATGCGCACAAGCCCGATCGAGTCTACATCGAACACGCCTGTGGCGTACGGGTACGTACCCATGCGTGGTGGGTCACCGGTAATGCAGATTAAGTTGCGAATGCCCAGCACGTGAGCGCCAAGCAATTCCGACTGGATGCCCAGGATGTTCCGGTCACGGCAGCAGAAGTGAAGCACCGCCTCTATTCCAGCCTGTTGCTGAATCAACCAGCACATAACCTGAGCGCTCATCCGCGCGCTGGCCCGTGGGCCGTCCGGCACGTTGATACAGTCGATGCCCGCACGCGCACACATCCGCGCCCCTTCGATCTCACGGCTCGCGTCAACCCCTCGCGGCGGAAGAATCTCTACAAAGGCGACAAAACGCCCGGCGGCTAACTTCGCTCCCAAACTGGACCGTTTCTCGATGGGGATCTTTTCTAGGGCACGTTCCTTGATCGCCGGCTCTTCAACAACTACCTCCGTGGGCTTCAAGCGAGGGCGCAACGATCGGACCTCGTTCGCCATCTGGCGTATATGCTCCGGCGTAGTGCCGCAGCAGCCCCCGACGATCCGCACGCCGGCCCAAAGAAAGCGCCGGGCGTACTGGCTCAGGTATTCAGGCGAACCAAGGTACAAGTTGCGCCCCTCGACGCGTACTGGGTGGCCGGCATTTGGCATCGCGCTCATCGGCTTGCGGGAATATTGCATCATTTGCTGGATCGTATCCAGCATGACTTTAGGGCCGACCGAGCAATTCAGACCGATGACATCCGCCGGCGACTCGTCCAACACGCGCGTGAACGTCTCCACGGTACTTCCGTCGGCCATACGCCCAAAGTCGTCCACCGTCACTTGAGCCACGATGACCAGCTCTGGGCCAGCTACCTCACGCGCAGCCTCCACCGCGAGCCGGATCTCGCTCACGTCACTGAACGTCTCCAGAATCAGCAGGTCCACACCCGCTTCCACGAGCGCTTCGGCCTGCTCCCGGAAATAGGCTTTTGCTTCCTCGTAGGTGATCGCGCCCAGCGGCTCGATTCGTGCTCCCAAGGGTCCTATGGACCCAGCGACAAAAGGTCCCTTGGCGCCGGCAGCGCGGCGCGCCAGTTCCACCCCAGCCCGGTTGATCTCCTTCACCTTATCCGCGATTCCAAAGTGTCCCAGGCGCACACGGTTAGCGCCGAAGGTGTTGGTTTCGAGGATCTCTGCTCCGGCCTTAACGTAGTCCCGGTGCACGCTCAGCACCAAATCGGGCTGCGACAAGTTCAGCTCTTCGAAACAACGGTTGATGAAAACACCACGAGCATAAAGCTCCGTGCCCATTGCCCCGTCGGCAATCATTGGTCCCTGCTCGACGCGGGCTCGGAACTCCGCTGCCCGGCTCATCACAGAAGAATTAGCCATTTTGGCTCACCTTTGGCAGCCCGGACAGTAGTAAGTCGACCGGCCAGCTTGCCGCATGCGCTGGATGGGACGGCCGCAGCGCAGGCAGGGTTGCCCTGCTCGTCGGTACACGGAAGCCACCGGAGTGTGCTCAATCCAGGACGCTTGCTGATCTTGCGCGGCGTTCCACATCGATTCTATAGCACGCTCCAGAACCTGGACAATCGATCGATGCAAGCGTGCCAGTCTGGCCCGGCTCAACGAACCCACAGGGTGCCCGGGATGAATACCGGCTTCAAACAGTGCCTCGGCTGCGTAAATGTTCCCTAGCCCGGCGACCCAGCGTTGGTCCATAAGGAAGGGCTTCACCGGCTGCCGGCGTCCCCGTGCCAAACTAGCAAGCAGTTCCGGCGTAAACTCCGCCGAGAGCGGTTCCACCCCGAGCCTTTGAACTTTCTTTGCTGCCTCAGCTAGCGAAACCAGCTCCAACTTGCCCAAGGCACGTGGGTCATTGAACACTAGCCAGCGACCGTCGTCGAGCCGGAATCCTGCACGGGTGGTGCGGGGCGCCTGCTGCCAATCGTTGACGACGTATAGATCACCCGTCATGCCGAGGTGAATCAACAGGCTGCGGCGATCGCTCAAGCCCACCAGTAGGAACTTCCCCCGGCGGTCGACGGATTCGATCCTCACCCCGTGGAGTGTCCCGATGGAGACTCGCCCCGACAAGCGCACCAACTTGGTCTCAACCACCGTGCGTCCATGCACCGCTTCCCACAAGCGGCGGCGAATCACTTCGACCTCGGGCAGCTCCGGCATCCCCTACAAGATCATGACCTCCACCGGGGCACCCACCCCGCATTTCAGGTATTCCGACGCCGACTGCTGGTTCATGGCGATCTCCAGGAATCCAGAACTGCCCGGGATCACCACCAGCTCACCGGGTTCTGCCTCGGCGAACGTCCGGACCATCCGGTCCACGACCCGCGCACCTACCGTGATCCGAAACGGTCGAAACGCCAGGTCGGGTACGTCTTCCAGCGTCAGGTTGGTGATCAAGTTGCCAAATCGGTCCACCTTCAAGACGCGCCCCGTCCAGTAGCGCTTGCCGGTGCGGACAGGCTTGAAGAAATCGCTACGGAGGTAATCCTGGATCAGCTTGCCGAACCGGGAAGGGGGAATGCCTTTGCGCAAGTGCGCCGCGACGGGGGCGAAGATGTCGCGCCCGTGGAAGGTGTCGCTTACCGGTTTCAGGAAGTATCGCTCGGCGGTGATATGCCGAACCTTGTGTTTCTCGCGGGCATAGATCATGGAAAAGACGCCATTGTCCGGCCCGACAAAGTACTGACCAGCCGCCTCAACTAGAATCGGGCGGCGCATCGTACCGACTCCAGGGTCCACTACCACTACATGGACCGTCCGTGGCGGGAAGAACCGATAGGCCTGCGCCACCACGAACCCTGCCTCGGCAATTTCGAACGGAGTGACTTGGTGGCAGATGTCCACAATCTGTGCCGTCGGCAAGATCCGCAGAATAACACCCTTCATCGTACCCACAAAGTGATCCCGGTCTCCGAAATCGGTTGTCAACGTGATAATGGGACGCGGCATGGTACTGGTACAATCGTCTCAAGAGAGGGGTGCATTACTTCGACCATAATGCCACGACACCGCTAGACCCACGTGTCCTCGAAGCATATGTCGATGCGCTCCAAGGTTTTCCAGGAAATGCTTCGAGCGTGCACCAGGTAGGCCAGCGAGCCCGTGGAGCCCTCGAGGATGCGCGAGAACGCCTGGCGAGGATTTTGGACTGCGAAGCTGAAGAGGTGATTTTTGTTAGCGGTGGCACGGAGGCCGACAACCTCGCCCTACTTGGGGCAGTGCGCGCTACTCGCAAGCCCCGAAAACACGTGATCACCAGCGCCATCGAGCATCCAGCCGTGTTGAATGCCTGCCGGCGCTTGGAAGAAGAGGGAGTCGCTGTGACCTATCTTCCACCGGACGGGCAAGGACAGATCGACCCGGACGCTGTTCGGCGCGCGCTTCGCCCCGAGACCGTGCTCATTTCGATCATGCACGCGAACAACGAGACCGGCGTGTTACAACCGGTAGCCGAGATTGGCGAGATCGCACAGGCGGCAGAGATAGCCTTTCACTCGGATGGGGTTCAGGCGTTCGGGAAAATCCCGGTGGATCTCCGCGCCCTGCACGCAGACTTTTACAGCCTGAGCGCGCACAAGCTATATGGGCCTAAGGGCATTGGTGCACTAGTCGCCCGCAAGTCAGCTCCCCTGGCCCCGATCTTGTATGGTGGCAGCCAAGAACGACGACGACGCCCAGGCACTGAAAACGTCCCAGCTGCTGTGGCAATGGCCGTGGCTGCGGAGCTGGCCGTCGCGGAAATGCCTTCCGAAACGGTGCGCCTTGCGCAGCTGCGTGACCGGCTCGAACGGGCAGTACTGGAAAAGATCCCGGCCACAGGGGTTAACGGGGCAGGAGCCCCACGCCTGCCGAACACCACCAACATCTATTTCGACGGCGTCAAAGCCGATGCGCTGATCATCGCCCTCGATCTTCGCGGCTTCGCCGTCTCTTCTGGGTCGGCTTGCTCCAGCGGGAAACTGGAGCCCTCACATGTGCTCATGGCCATGGGGCTGAGCCTGGAGCGCGCCAGAGCGAGCATTCGCATCTCCCTAGGACGCTGGACTACGCCAGAACAGGTGGACGCGTTAGTCGAGGCGCTGGTCGATTCCGTCGAGCAGTTGCGGCGTCTTGCACCCGCTGAGCTGAGCCATGTCTGAAAAGCTCGTGCTCGTTGCCATGTCGGGTGGTGTGGACAGTTCTACCGCAGCTGCGCTGCTGCTGAGGCAAGGCTACCGAGTCATCGGCGTGACGATGCAGCTCTGGGACCAGCGTCGTTTGCCTGAACTCCAAACAGGGGAAACCAGTGGCCGCTGCTGCTCTTTGGATGATGTCTATGACGCACGAGCAGTGGCTCACCGTCTAGGGATCCCACATTACGTAGTCGATCTAGAGCGCGAGTTCGAAACAACCGTTGTGGAGCCTTTCGTCGAACAATACTTGCGCGGGCGAACCCCTATACCCTGTACGCTCTGCAACCAGTTTTTGAAGTTTCATCACTTGCTGCTCCTCGCCCGAAGCCTGGGAGCAACTGAGATTGCCACCGGTCATTATGCCCGCGTTCGGTACGATGCGCTCTCCGGCCGCTACTGCCTGCTCAAGGGCGTCGACGAGGCCAAGGACCAGAGCTACTTTTTATTCACCTTGAACCAACAGCAATTGGCTCACACATTGTTCCCAGTCGGGGAGTACACGAAAGATCAGGTTCGTCAGATGGCCCGTGAATTCGGTCTGCCTGTTTCGCAAAAACCAGAAAGCCAGGAGATCTGCTTCGTGCCCAATGGAGACTACGTGGCCTTTATCGAGGCGTACTATCGCGAACGGGGCCGAGCTTTGCCGGTGGCCGCGGGGCCTATAGTGACGCGTCAGGGCGAGGTTCTTGGCCAGCATGCTGGCGTGCACCGCTTCACTGTGGGACAGCGCCGGGGTCTGGGGGTGGCTGTGGGAGAACCGCTGTATGTGGTTGCCACCGATCCGGAATCTGGTAAGGTCATAGTCGGGCGCGAGGAAGAGTTGCTTGGCCGGGAACTGTGGGCCAGCGGTGTCAACTGGGTGAGCATCGCTAGCATTGATCGCCCCATCCGCGCTCAAGTGCGCATCCGGCATAAACACGAGCCGGCTCCGGCGACCGTTGAACCCGCCGAAGACCCAACACGGGTCCACGTGGTCTTCGACGAGCCCCAACGAGCTATCACGCCCGGCCAAGCCGCAGTGTTCTACGACGGCGACGTCGTTTTGGGCGGGGGTTGGATCGAGCGGGCAAGCTGAGCTCGTCCAAGCCACATTTGAACGGCACACTGAGGCCTGAGCTTTTTTGCAGGCCCGACCTTAAATTTCCCCACGCCAGCCTAGCCGGAGCTCGCTGGTGGCCAAGGATCGCACGGACGAAAGATTCCCGTGCGTCCGAAGGGGTCGTCTTGCCGCAGAGTAGTATGCGCCTAGAGTTGTTGCTGCCAGCTCGTCTGAAGCGGCGAATCAATCCGGATAGCGCCAGAACTGAAACTTCTCTTCCGCAGGCCTGGTCCGTCCCTGGAACATGATGCGGTCTAGCCGTCGGGCAATATTCGGGTAAAGTTCCGCCAAGTTCCTGGTCTCGCTTAAGTCGGCCTGCAAGTCGTAAAGTTCTAGCGGAGCATCCGGGTTCTGCCGCAGATTCGTCCGGAGAGCTTTCCATTTGCCCATGCGAACTGCGATTTGCCCGCCATAGCCCGGAAAATCCCAGTAAAGGTAATCGTGCAAGGTTTGCGCACGCCGCTTTCCTAGCAACGTCGGCAGGAAACTGAGGCCGTCGATGTGAGCAGGAAGAGCGATGCCCACAATGTCGCAAATCGTAGCGAAAATGTCGTAGTTGGCAGCCACCAGATCGCTGACGCTTCCCGCCGGGATTTTACCTGGCCAGCGGACGATGAGCGGCACACGATGACCTCCTTCGTACAACGACCCTTTCAGACCACGTAAAGGCCCCACGCTCTCGAAAAACTCGTAATCCACCTGCTCCTTCAAATGGGTCGTGCCATTATCGGAGGTAAAGAAGACCACCGTGTTTTCGCTCAATCCGAGGCTGTCGAGCGTGTGGAGCAACCACCCTACCTCCTTGTCCATGAAACTCACCATTGCGGCATAGGTTGCCCGAGGCGTTGGGTTAGGCAAGTAGCTTTTGCCCGAATAGGGCGTTTCGAACCAGCGCCCACGATAGCGGGCAACTTCTTCCTCGGGAGCCTGCAAGGCCAAGTGAGGGAGTGGGGTCGCATAGTAGAGGAAGAAGGGCCGGTCGCGATTCGCACGTAACCATTCGATTGCCTTCTGGTTGATCACCTGAGGTGCGTATTGGGCACCGGTCAACCCGCCCACATTCCCCTCGAGCCAGTACTGCCGACGGTCGTCGACCAGGTAGCGGGGATAAAGGTTGTGGGCATGCCGCTGGCAGTTGTATCCGAAGAAACGGTCGAACCCCTGATTCAACGGATCACCACTCGTCCCCACGCCTCCCAAACCCCATTTACCAAATGCCGCGGTCACATAGCCGTGCTTTTTGAGCCAACGAGCGATCGTCACCGTCTCTGCAGGCAGTGGGTATTGCCCGCCAAATTCGTCTCCGAACACGCTAGGGCGGACCTCGAAGTTATCGCGCACGACCGCGTGGCCGCTATGCAAGCCGGTCAGTAAAGTACACCGGCTCGGAGCACACACGGGTGCCCCGGAATGAAAGTCTGTGAAGCGCATTCCCTGAGCCGCGAGGCGATCCAGGTGGGGCGTCTCGATCTTCTGCTGACCATAGCAACCGAGTTCCCTCCAGCCTAAATCGTCGGCGACGATTAAGACAATGTTTGGCTTGTGCTGGGGCCTGGCTCTCGCCGTGACCCCCAGGCCAGAACCTACCCACAAGGTGCCGAGCAATATGGCTAGTCGGTACCACATGGGTTCTTCCGACACGGTTGTGCTTGGCTCATTGTAACGCCCACCCGCCAGCTAGGCTTCGAGGAATTGCGCTAGCGGATTGGCCATCCCGGCAGCGGTAGTATAAACTCTCAAACACAGCGAGGTGCGCATGGCCCAGTCGGCTATCCCCACCGCCCCTCATCAACACTCGGAGCTGGAGCGTATCTTTGGCATCTTTTGGGAACCTAGGGGTGTCTTTGAGGAGCTGGTTTCCCGCCCCCGTTGGTGGGCACCGCTGATCATTACGACCATCCTGTCAGTCGCCTACATCCTAGCCTTCTCCTATCGAGTGGGTTGGGCTCGCTTCCTCGAACGTGAGTTCATGACCAACCCTCGTCTGCACCAGCTATCCCTGGAACAACAAAGTCAACTCGTGGCACAACAGCAGCGGATTGTGGCTGTTACGAGTACTGTAGCCGCGGCCGTCGCACCAGCTGTGTCCCTGCTCCTGCTGGCTGCGGTCTTGACTATCGTGTTCCGAGCCTCAGCTGGTGCGGACCTGCGGTTCCGCCAAGCCTTCAGCGTAACCTGTTACGCATGGTTGCCCTGGGCGCTTTACCAGATCCTGGCGCTCATTGTTTTGTTCGCGACCGATCCGGATGAGTTCGACCTTCGCAATCCAATCGCGCTCAACGTTGGCTGGTTTTTAGACCCGCTCGCTACCTCGCGCTGGTGGTACTCTCTGGCAAGTTCCATTGACCTGTTTTCGTTTTGGGTAATGGGGCTGCTCGCGCTCGGCTATTCCGTGGCAGCCCGGAAGCTTTCACTGGGACGGGCGTGGCTCACTATCGCCATCCTGTGGGCGGTATTCATCTTAGGCCGCGCAACTCTGGCAGCGCTCTTTTGAACTCACTGAAGGGGGCGTAGGCCGACAGCGGTCAGGATGATACCGAGTTCGCGGCGGTCTCCCGGCGGGGAGAATGTGCGGTCTACGGTGATTTCGACATGCACTACGGGCTTATCGGGTCGTATAGGCCGACTGCTACGAACGACGTAACTACCGGGACCCGGTAACTCCATGGTGGCCATTGCGCGACCCTCCACGGCGACACGGACCGCTCGCGCTGGCGCTTGTGGGGGGCGGTATAAAGAGACTTCCAGCACTGACGGTTGCTCGGGAGCTTTCAGCAGGAACACAGCTCTGGCGGCCATCCAACGAAAGCGGCCGTCCTCCAGCTGATAGACGCCGCTCACAATTTGCTCATCGGCCCCCGGAGCATTCATGAGCAGGTAACTCATCTGCGGCTCGCGAGCCGTCACCAGCTCCACGCGCACGCGGTCAATGGGCAGGAGGGTGAGGTCAAAAGCGCGGTAACCGAAAGCCACAGTAGAGTACGCCGAACGGGCAGCCAAACCGATCAACCGAAAGGGAAGCCAGCTGTGGATCTCCGCCACCCGGAGCAGCTGCCGACTCCCACCCCCCGTGGTGAACGTTACTGGAAACCCGAGCTCGCTGGTCAACACCAACTCCCCTGGCTGCACCGGTTGTGCTTCTCGAAGCGGCAGCCCCCCGACTGCTTCGGCGTAGTAACGCAAGCCCCACTCACCATTGACCCATACGCGTCGCGTGGCGAACAGTGGTTGCAACTCCGCCACCAGCTGGCGGTAGCCGTCCCAATGCTGATAGTTGACGAGAGCTAGAGCCAAACTGAGCACGAACTGCCCACCCACCCATGGCCACCACCAACGTCCCTCTGCCTTTTCGAGCCTGTTGGCTACCAGCACCGCCAGTGGCGCGCTCAGGGGGAGCAAGTACCGTGCCGAACCCGAAAAGAACAGCCCGTAACTAGCCACCAAAAAAACCAGGAACCACCAACCCAGAAAGCGTTCGCCCCGGCCCATGCGGGGGAAGGTCCCAACGACGGACAGGCTGGCCAAGATGCCAGTGGCAAAAGGCAACCAGAACAATGGATGCTCATCGAGAGCAAACGCCCCGAGCAGCCCACCCAAGGCGGCAAGCACTACCGCCCAACGAGGGCTACGGGAGAACGCCCGCCAGACCAATACCGGGCACACCATCCAACCCAGGTGCGTAGTCAGGCCCACGATGTTCGCGAGTTTGGCTTGAAGTCGCTGGAAGCCAAAGCTTTCAAAATGGCCTGCTAGGATCACCAGTGGCCACTCTCCGGAGGTGAGGCGTTCGAACACTTGCCATCCAAGAGCGGTGATGAGAGGCGTCGAGACAGCTAGCCACGCAGCCAACCACTTCCGGCGACTGTGCCACAACCACCAGCCGAGAATCGGGATCAAGACCAAAGCCTGGAATCCAAGCAACCCTGCTAAGCCCAGGCTGACCGCTGCCCCAGCCAAGAGCATGCGCGACGCACTCTCCACAGCGCGAACGAACAGCGCCACCGAAGCGATCCAAAAAGCCAGAAGAGGAAGATCCGACTCAAAAGAGTTCCCGTTGACCACGAAGGCGGGTACCGAAAGGAACATCAAACAAGCCAACAAGGGACGGGAGGAAAAACGCCTCGCTAGATCGAACATCCCGCAGGCTGCGATCAGGGTAAACACTGCGTAAGCTAGGTGGAAGGGAACCTCCCGGACATCGCCGAACCACGCGAGCAATCCGGCCAGGATCCACATATTCAAAGGCGGGTGCGGGTGTCCTCGTGCGTCCACCTCTTGTCCCAAGAAGACATAGCGAACGTGCGTGGGATGCGCTGGGTCGATTAGAGCATGCATGGCCCCAGCCAGGTAGTAGTAATCATCCCCCTGCACGGCCTGGAAGAGAAAAGGTACGCGGAGAGCGAGACTCAGGGCCGCGATTAAAACGAGTTGCGCTGCACTCGAGCGGAAGCGAGGCCTCAAATCCCTGATTGTATCCACGTTGCGGGGACGCCATACCTGTCACGGGGTGCCGTCCTCCTACCGGGCGCGCTCCATTGACGGTCCTTTGCTAGTGTCCGCCCCGCAGATCCAGCGCGCCGGCTTTAGGCAAATCTTCGAGCGGACCTCCCGTAGCAAGGCTGGGACAGACGCTCCACTAGAATACCTTAAGTGCGTAGCAAGCCCATCATTCTCCACTTTGCAGAGTACCTGGCAGCGAAGGCTTGCCTACGCACTTTGGAATGGCTGCCACGGTCTCAGGCCGAACGACTCGCCCATGCAGTGCTTCGAGCGCTGGCCAGGTTGATCCCCAGGTTTGAGCAGGTCGGCCACCGCAATCTCGCCTTAGCTCTACCAACTCTCGACGAGCTACAGCGGCGTCGCATCCTCGAAGGCATGTGGGTGTCTTTAGGTCGAGTGCTCGCCAGCTTGGCCAAGTTTCCCCAACTTGACCGGGAAAACATCCACGACTGGATCGAGTACGAGGGTTACGAGCACTATCGGGAGGCCAAAGCGGCCGGGCGTGGAGTCATCTTTGTGACAGGCCACCTAGGCAACTGGGAACTCAGCGCCTTTGCGCACGCCCTGATGAGCGAGCCCTTGAATGTAGTCGTACGGCCGCTTGATAACCCCTTTCTGGATCGCCTCCTGGAGCAGCGGCGCCAGCTCTCGGGCAACCGCATCATTCCCAAAAGCGGAGCGGCGGCACCCATCCTGGCCGCTCTGCGCCGCAATGAAGCGGTGGGCATATTGGTGGACCAAAACACCAGTGCAGACGAGGGGGTCTTCGTGAAGTTCTTTGGAGTCCTTGCGTGCAGCACGCCTGCGCCTGCTCGCCTCGCGGCGCGCACTGGAGCGGCGGTCATTCCAGGCTTCGCACTATGGGTGGAAGAGAAGCAGCGCTATGTACTGCGCTTTTATCCACCTATCGCGCTCTCCGGTGACCCGCTAGCCGATACGCAAGCAATCCAGAGCCAGATCGAGAGAGTAATCCGTGAGTACCCAGACCAGTGGCTCTGGATCCATCGCCGCTGGAAGACGCGTCCGCCTGGGGAGAAGTCTCTTTACTGAAGTTGCCCAAGCTGCGGATTCTCCCCCTACAGAGACGCCGACGATCCGCCGAGAGTTGAGTGAGCTACCGGTACACCTTGGCGGAGTACCAAAGCGGTGGGGTGGCCGCCGAAAGGTGCCCCGGTGCGCCGTGAGCCAGAGGTGCGCATCCTGATCCTCAACCAGTGCTTCTACCCGGACTTAGCGGCTACGGCTCAGTACGCAGCCGACTTCGCGGAGTTTCTGGCAGGCACGGGCCATGAAGTGACGGTACTGACCAGTCGCAATGGCTACGGAGATCGGCGGGTACGATATCCAGCGAGGCAGCTGTGGCAGGGCGTCCAGATTCTGCGGCTCGCGGCGCCGGAATGGGGCAAATCGAGTGCAGCGGCTAGGATAGCCACCGCGGCCGGCTTCTGGATCGCTGCCGCCAAGCGCTTGCTGAAACTGGGGACGTTCGACCTAACGATCAGTTTGACCTCGCCCCCCTTGATTGGCGCCCTC
>JAUQPO010000245.1 GCA_030550335.1 Acidobacteriota bacterium | reverse complement strand
GGATTAGCCTAGACGGGCCGGACGCGCTTACCCACGACGGTTTTCGTGGGATGCCCGGCTCGTTCGAGCGCACGCTCGATGTGCTCCAGTTGGCGGCGACCATCGGCCTAGAAACCCAGATCAACACTACTGTGACCCGCCATAATTTTCGACGTCTGGAGGATATCGCTCGCCGGCTCCAGCCGTATCGCCCACGGCTCTGGAGCGTGTTCTTCTTAGTCCCTACCGGACGCGCTCGGCTCCAGGATGATCTTTCAGCCGAAGAGTACGAGGAGGTCTTCCGCACGTTGTACGAGATCTCGCAGCGAGTGGATTTCCAGGTCAAAACGACCGAAGCGCCCCACTACCGCCGCTACGTGGCTCAACGCTCCCGGCGAGAGCCACGCTCCAGTGCAGGACAGTGGGGACGGTCAGTTTTGCGGACCCTTGGCATCAATGACGGCAAGGGATTTGTGTTTATCTCACACACCGGGGAGATTTATCCCAGTGGCTTTCTGCCACTTTCGGCCGGGAATGTGCGGACCGACTCCTTGGTGGAAGTTTACCGTGACTCGCCGCTCTTTCGACAGCTACGCCAGCCCGATCTCCTAGAAGGTAAGTGCCGGCGTTGTGAGTACCGCAACATCTGTGGCGGCTCCCGAGCCCGGGCCTACGCGCTCACGGGCAATTACCTTGCGTCGGATCCCCGTTGTATTTACGAACCGGTGGCTCACAGGCATGCAGTGTAGCCAGCCCGAAGGGCCCTGCCGATGGCCATCAGAGGGAAGTAGTGCCGGTAGAGGTGATAGTTGATCATGAAGGCACGTTGGAGTTCCAGTCCTTGGCGGAGTTGTCCGGAGCGGGTGGCTAGGTCAATCCTTTCGCCGACGCTGTAGCCGGGGAAGCCAGTGCCTGTGTACTCGGGCTCATCCCATGTGCCCGATTCCAATTGTCGCTCGACCAAGAATGCCAGGCCACGAGCAATGGCTGGACGGTAGCGAGGGTCGTCGACAGCCATCAAGCCGAGCAAAGCCCAAGCAGTTTGGGAAGCAGTGCTAGTGCCTCGGCCGCGCAAGGCTGGATTCACATAGGAGGCCGGTGTTTCTCCCCAACCCCCGTCGGGGTTTTGATGTGCCACTAGCCAGTCGGCGGCCTTCAGAACGTAAGGCTGGCGCATGTCCTCGCCAATCGCCCGGAGAGCGGGCAATACCGCACCGGTTCCGTAGATGTGGTTCACACCCCAGCGTCCGAACCAGCTGCCGTCTGGCTCTTGCTCCTGTCGAATGTAGCGGAGAGCACGTTGGATGGCTGGGTGATGCTTAGGCCATCCCAGGGTGCCTAAGGCCTCCACCACGTGTGCGGTTACGTCGACGCTAGGCGGGTCAAGCAATTCACCAAAGTCGGCGAACGGAATTCGCGTGAGAAGGTAGGTGGTGTTGTCCTTATCAAAAGCGGCCCAGCCGCCGTTGCTGGATTGCATGGCCAGGATCCACTCGGTGGCCAATTCCAGCGCGGCGTCCACTGGCCGAGGGTCACGCAAGTGAGGTTTGAGGCGCGCCAGGGCCAGCACAGCTACGGCAGTATCGTCCACGTCCGGATAAAAGCGATTGGCTCGCTCGAATGCCCAACCGCCCCCGCGCACATGCCGCACGTAAACCTTCCAGTCTCCCCAGGCATGGATTTGTTTGGAAAGGATCCATTCGGCGGCTCGCTCCAGGGCAGGCAAGGTTTCGGGCAGCGGGCCACAGTCGAGTAGAGCAATGATGCTCAGCAGCGTATCCCAAACAGGTGATTCGCTCGCTTGAAGATAAATGGCTCCGTCCTGCTCGTACTTCCAGTGTTGGTTAAACGCATCCAGGCCCGCACGCATCACCGGGTGATCCAAAGCGTAGCCTTCGGTGTGCAAGGCCATGAGCGAATAGATCCAGGGAGGTTGGATTCCTGCCCAAGCACCGTCAGCCTCCTGCCTGCGAACAATCCATTCCAAGCACAGCCGGATCGCGTACTCGCGCAAAGGATGCCACGGGAACTGAACGTACCAGTTCAAGAAACGGTCTGCCAGGTAGAACAGACCTTCCACCGACAGCCAACTATGTTGCCTAGGCAGGCGAAAATCGAAATTTCCGCGACCCTGTGGGAACAGCTCGTCCAACCGGCGTTCGAGCGGTAATGGGCGCACGGGCCGGCGAGCCGAAAGGATCGCCAGTGGGACGATCGTCCCGCGAGCCCACGACGCAAAACGATAAATCGAAAATGGGCTCCAGTCCGGCTGCAGGATGATTTCCGGGGGTAACGCTGGGGTTTCCTCCCACGGCCACTCGCCGATCAGTGCCAGCCAATACCTGGTGAAGTTCCTGATCTGGCTCAAGGCGTGATGCTGCAGGATCCATTGGCGCGCTTTTTGGAGCGCCTCGCTTTGTGGGTCCAATCCTGCGGCGCGCAGAGCCGCGTAGCATTCCACAGTGGTGTTGATGTCGCCGCTGGGGGCTCCGTAATAGACTTGCCAGGAACCATCTGGGCGTTGCTCCCGGAGAATCGTGCGGATTACACCGGGGAGCTTGGGGTCATCGTGGACGCCCAGGAAGTGCATGGCTAGGATCCACTCGGCCTCCATGCAGCAGTTGCTCTGTAAGAATCCGACCCAGAAGCCTTCGGGTTGTTGTTGGGCCAGTAGCCATTCGATCGCGCGGCGTGCTGCTCGTTCGAGCTCAAAAGCCGGTCGTGCAGTGGCTGAGCATGGCGTAGCTTGCATGGCGGGTCGCTCCACCGCTTTTTGGTTTCCTGCCGGATTCATCTGGACTTCCACACGAGCGATTTAACCTCTGATTCCGCTACTGAGAAGCTTGCTCAGATGGTCGACAAACATCCGATCGAGCTCTTGCTGCTGCCGGCGTGGGAACAACCGGCAAACCCACGGGCGGTTTTCCCACCAAGCCACGACAAGGCTCTGTAACAGGGCGATCAACATCAGCGGGTCCAGGTCCCGGCGGAGTGGGCCGTTGCGCTGCAGTTCTGTAGCCAGCGAATGGAAGGCTTCGAGCAGCCGCTTTTCTGCCGGCCAAAGGCGCGCTTTACCTTCGAGGCGCTCCCACGAGAGCAAGCGGACCAGTCGGCGGTTCTTTCGGAAGAACTCGAACAATGCCAGTAGCCACCTCCATAATTCTCCAAGCTCTGTCTGAGCCAGAGGGGAGCCCCAGTGACTCCCGACCTTGGCTGGAGTGCGGCTGGTTGCCAGGCTCAGAAATTGCTGGACCGCCCGCTCTTTGACGGCGTTGTAGAGCTCGCGTTTCGTCCCGAAATGGTGATGGATGAGAGCTTGAGAAACGCCCGAGGCTTTAGCGAGATCTCGCATCGAGGTCCCTGCAAAACCGCGCCGGGCGAACAGCCGCTCGGCCGCGCGCAACACCCGCTCGCGTGCGTTTCCTTCCATTTGTCTCGTTGACTGATCGATCAATCAGTATAGCAGTCAGTTCCCATTTGGCGTGAGGGGTTGTTAGGCGGGGACTGTGGTTGAACCGCTGGCGAAGCTCTCGCTTCAGCTGGTGCCGGCTGGGACGAGGCTCCGCAGCCGCGCGCAAAAGGAGTTTAATAGGAGATGAGGCGGAGTTCAAGATGCCTTCATCTGAAAGTGGGGCTATGCCGGCAGGTGAGGCACCGTTGCTGCGAGTGGAGCATATATCGCTGGTTCGGGGCAATACGGTCATTTTGCACGACGTGAACCTCGAGATCGAGCGTGGGGAAATCCGAAGCATCCTCGGAATGAACGGTACGGGCAAGTCCACTCTGGCCGCGGTCATCATGGGACTGTCAGGCTACGAGCCGACTGGTGGCCGTATTTACTTCGAGGGAGAGGACATCACCGAATTACCCGTGTGGGAACGCGCCCGCCGGGGCATCACCCTCGCCTGGCAGGAACCGGCGCGCTTTGAAGGGTTGACTGTAGAGGAGTACTTGCGCCTCAGCCAGCAATTTGGTCGTAATGGGCAGCTCGGGCCGGCAGAGTGTTTGTCCCGGGTAGGCTTGCACCCACAGCGATACCTGCACCGGGCGGTGGACGATACGCTCAGCGGCGGGGAGCGGCGCCGGGTGGAGTTGGCGGCCGTGCTGGCGATGCACCCGAAGCTGGCGATCTTGGACGAGCCGGACTCCGGGATTGACGCGCTGTCGGTCGAGCTCATCGTCGATGTGATCCGTACGCTGTCGCGCTTGGGAAGCGCCGTGCTGCTGATCACCCATCACGAGGAGGTTGCAGCGGTGGCCGACCGTGCCTCTTCCCTGTGTGGTGGAACCATCCTAAAGACGGGGGATCCGGCAGCAATCGCGCGGTTTTTCCGGAATCATTGTCAGGAGTGCACCCATGTCAATAAGCCCGCAGCAGACGCAGTCGCCTACCTTGGATGAAAAGCAACCCCTGGACGCTCTGGTTCAGAGCTTCGCCTCGGCTGGTGGTGACGTAGCGGTACTGCTGGATCCAAATACCGCCAAGCTCGTGGTGCATCAGAATCGGATCCTGCGCGTGCACAGCGTTGCTGGGGTCCGTATTGAAGGAGCTGAGACTTCGACCGGAGCAGAGGCACGCATCATCGTCGAGCCGGGCGTTCGTCTGGATCGCCCGGTCCATCTATGCTTTGGCGTCTTGCCGAAAGAGGGTCTACAGGAGATCGTCTCGGAATTTGAGATCGGCGAGGGTGCTTATGTGCGTTTCATCGCGCACTGTTCGTTTCCTGCTGCGGAGCGCGTCAAGCATGTGATGGATGCGAAAATCCGGCTGGAGCCGGGTGCGGATATGGAATACACGGAGACGCACTATCACGGACCGTGGGGTGGAGTCGAGGTCTTGCCGGTGGCAAAGATCTACCTGGCCCGCGGGGCGATCTACCGTAGTGTTTTTAAGCTCACAGATGGGGCAGCCGGGCGAGTCCACCTGGACTATGAGGCCTTTTTAGACGAGGCAGCTGTATGCGAGCTCGAAGCGAAGGTGTACGGGAAGGCTCGGGACCACATTTATGTGAAGGAATCGATCTACCTGAACGGCCGGGGAGCCAGGGGACTGGCCAAAACGCGGATCGTGGCTTCTGACGAATGCACCAGCGAAGTCGTGGGCGAGATTGTGGGGGCGGCACCGGAAGCGCGGGGGCACGTCGACTGCATCGAGATTCTGAAAGGGAAGCGGGCCCGAGCTAGTGCTATTCCGCGTCTGGTCGTGCAGGACGAGCGGGCCAAACTGACGCACGAGGCGGCCATTGGGAGCGTGGATAAGAAGCAGGTAGAGACGCTGATGGCGCGTGGTTTAGACGAAGAGCAGGCTGTCGAGGTGGTGGTGAAGGGTCTGCTCCGTTGATGGTGTAGTTTGCGCGACTGGTATCTGATTCTACTCATTCCGCTCACAGCGGGTGTTCCACGCGCAGTCTACCGGTGTGACCGATCTCAGCGATCCCAGACGGCCGGGAGTGCGACGTCCAATAAGACGGGTTGGTCCGAGCTCCAAGCCCAAGTCAGCATTTCCTCAAGCTCCCGCACGTTAGCCGGCCGCAAGGCTTC
>JAUQPO010000244.1 GCA_030550335.1 Acidobacteriota bacterium | reverse complement strand
GAAGCGCTTCTTCGCGCCGGCGCCGCTCCTTTTCACTCAAGGACTTGGAAACCGCCGGCTTGCCTTCACCTTCCTGTCGTTGAGCCGCTCGAACCGCCGGCGTACCTACGCTAAGCGCCAAGCACAGCCAACCGACCCAACCACCCACAAGGAGTGCTCGCATGGGCACCTCCCGGAAAGGCCTCAACCTACGGCTACCTCAATTTTAGGGCCATCCGACCCAGCGGTCAACAAAGGCAAAACCTGACCACGGGGCCCAAAGGGGCGGCCCCGGTGGACGAGCGCTGTTGAGAAACATCGAGAAATCAATAGGATCGAGCGCCCGGACTTTCCGAGTCCCGCTTTTTACACCTGCTGCTCCCCCGAGCACTCACCGCGGCTGAGCTCGGTTGCTCGGCCAAACGCCCACAGCACCACTGCACCCGTAGCTGCGGCAGCGGCAAATGCCGCCCGCTCTTCATCCACCAGGCCGGCGCTCTCGGGCTGGCCAGATGCAATCGCCGCGCACTGGGCCTCGCCCGCCTTCAGGCTGGATTGGCCTCCCAACGTCTTAGATACCGGAACAACCCGTTGCCAGCCCGGAGCGCCGGCCAGAACCTCAATCACCAGCTCATACGCAACGCCAGACGGAATTCCCGCGACCGCCCCAACACGTCCGCCGTTTGCGTAGCGTAGATCCGACCAAACGTTGCACTATCCACGCTGGCTGTCGGCGTGCCAAAGTGCGGCGTGTTGCTGACGTTGAAAGCTTCCACTCGGAACTCGAGCTTGAGATTTTCCTGAAGACGGAAGGACCGGAACAGGCTCAAATCGAGGTTCACCACGCCGGGTCCACGCATGGTGTTGCGCCCCACATTCCCGAACCGAACCTCCGTCACTCGGGCGAAAGCCGTGGTGTCGAACCAAGGCCCATCGTCACCTACATGCCCGAGCTTCTTCACCTTCGGCTTGATCTGATCCGGCGTCTGCGAGTTGCCTGGCATGTTCAGCGATGCTCCGGACGCGGTTAGAGTAAAGGGTCGTCCTTGATAAGCGGCGAACAGCCCGTTCACCTGCCAACCGCCCAGGAGTTTGCTTGCCAGCCCCGTAGTGGCCCACTTGCCATCCGGGCCCAGCGGCAGCTCGTAGACGAAGCCGAACTGGAAATTGTGCGGGATGTCGTGTGCCGCACGAGCCCGGTTCCGGTAAAACACACTGGCCGCGTTCCACATGAACGTGGTCCAGTCGCCGTAGTTGGCCATGTCGATAGCGGCTGAGTAGGTGTACGCCCCTTTGAGGAACAAGCCCCGGCCGACGCGCCGATCCACCGTCACCTGCAGCGAGTGATAAATGCTGTGCGTACGCCCATCGAACTCCAGCGTGCGTGCTGTGCGGCGGAAGCGCGGGTAGAGCGGGCGCCCATTGTGACCTGAGCCAGGGATCTGAGAGGCATTGATGTCCAAGAACGCGAATCCGTTCACCAGCGCCGAGCCTACATAGCCCACCGACAGAACGACTTGGCCGGGTAGCTCCCGTTGGATGATGAAGTTCCACGACTGGATGTAACCGCGATTGAGCACCTTGTTAGCCACTGGATATCCCATCTCCACTGCGGGTGGCAGGGGAATCCGTCCCTTGCTGATATCGGGTCCAATCAGCGGCAGTATGCCCACATCCGGCCCTAGCGGCTTGTGAGGCACGCCCGCAGCGACATAGCTCGGGTCTGTGGTCACCGGCTGGTAAGCGTTCACGCCCGCAAATGTCCCTACGATCGTTAGTGGGTACCAGCCCCGTAGCGCTTGAGCTCCCCAGGGCTTCGGATCATACGTGATCCCGTAGCCGGTACGGATCACCGTGGACTTGGTGACCAGGTACGCCAGGCCAACGCGAGGCGCAAACAGCTTCTTGCTGTACCCCACACCCACGTCTCGCGGGATGCCGCCTCGCCCGCCGATCAGCACTTCGTTCGTGTTCGGGTCGTAGGACTCGATACCCATTCCCGCCGCCCGGGTTCGCGTTGGGTAGAGCTCCCAACGTACACCTAAGTTGAACGTCAGCTTCGGCGTGACGCGCCAGCGATCGCGCACGTAGAGCGCGTACTGGTTTTCAAAGCTCGTCATCTTGATGTACTGTGGGCTCTTGGCCGCCGAGGAAGGCGCCCCCAGCAGGAAAGCGGCCACAGCGTTCCACTCTCGCTCGAACGACGGTGTCGGGCCTTGGAAGCCTACGGTGTTCCGCAACACGGTGGTGTTCAGTGCGGTGATCGCCGAACCGAACGAGAACTGGCCCCGGGGACCACCACCCAATTCCGGCTGCCAATGGTTCATCAGATGATGCAAGTAGTCCACACCGAAGCGCAGCTCATGCACCCCTTTCATCCAGCTGGCATTGCCGTTGAAGGTCACCGATTGGTCGTTGCGGAACAGCGGGTTCCAGGTCTCGGTATACCCCAGCGTGGTATAACCCGATACCGCAAAGCTGGGCATCCCGCCTTCGCGCCAATCCGGACCGTTGGTGCCAGGGATCCCCAGCACATCCAAACCGAACTTGGTTTTCAAGTCCGGTTGCTGGACATCCTGACCGAAGCGCGTCCACCCCAACACGCCGTCGACCAGGAAGTTGGGGGAAACCGTGTACGTGTGACCGATGCCGGCCAATTGCACCAGCGTGTGCCCTCGGCCCAAACCACCGTCGGAAAGCGGCGGCCCACCTGCCTTGCCCAGACTGGCCTGAGCCTCCACCAACGCGTTCATGACGCTGTACTTGTACCAGAGCTGATGCTTGTCCGTACGGTTCCAGTTGATCTTCACGTCGCCGTTGTTGCGGTTCAGTACCTGCGTGCCGGAGTTGAAGTAGTTGTTCAGATCACCCGGCCGGTTGGGTGCTGGGACCAGATCCAGCAGTTTTTTCATCGCCGGATTCAGCCGGTGGGGCGGGATCACGTTGAGGCGCCCGTTGTAAGAAAACGCCGCCCGGCCGCTCCCATCAAGGTTCCCGCTGTAGGGGTCGAAAATCATCCCCTCGCGCAGCTGGGTCAACCCACCCTCGGTCGTCGGCACCATGATGGGCCGTCCGGACGCATCAAAGATCGGATTGCCCAGCTTCCGAGAGAAATCTCCTTGCCGGTAATCGGCCGGGAAGACCGACAGCAGCAGCGACCGCCCCACGCGCTCAAACACACCTTCCCAATCGCCGAAAAAGAACCACCGGTTCTTCTGGATCGGGCCGCCCAGACTACCGCCCACGATGTTGCGTATATGTTTGGGCTTGCGCGTCACCCCAGCTCGGTTTTCATCCCATAGAGGGGCGCGCAAGGCGTTGTCCTGGTGCATGCCGAACAAGCTCCCGTGGAGCTCGTTGGTGCCCGACTTGGTGATCACCGTAATCGCTGCTCCACCGGTCATCCCTTGCTCGGCGTCAAAGCTGTTCGTGGAAATATTCACTTCCTGAATGCTCTCTACCGGCGGGACGTAGACCACGTGGTGGGGCATCGTCACCAGAATGTTCGCCGCGCCATCGAGGCGTGTGTTGTTGGCCCCGCGCTCCTGCCCGTTGATGTTGGTGGTCAAGGCCCGGCCGGGCGTGTCGATCACAGCATTCTGGAATCGCGCGGGTGTGGCCCCGGGAACCAAGTTGATCAGCATCTGGTAATTGCGATAGCCGGCCAACGGCAGGTTCACCAGGGCACGTGGCTCTAGATTCACGTTTACGTCGCTCTTGGTTGTCTGGAGCAGTACAGCTGTAGCCTCCACCGTCACCGACTCGGTGATCGGCCCGACCTCCAAAGCCACCTCCACGCGGGTCACCGTGTTAGTCAACACGCTCACTCCGCGACGGGTGAATGGCTTGAAGCCGCTCGCGGTGACTGAAACGTCATAGGTCCCCTGTAACAGGTTCGGAATCGAGAAATAGCCCGTATCGTCCGTGGTCACCTCGCGTGTCATGCCGGTGGCCGTATTGACTACGGTCACGGTCGCCTTCGGCACTGCCGCACCTGTCGGGTCCGAGACCGTGCCCACGATCGTTCCGTAGAGCACTTGAGCCGCAGCCGGCAAGGCACATAGCGTCAAGGCTAAGAGAAACGGGAGAATGTAGGTGGCTCTGCCCCTCCCTTTCATGACGAACCTCCTGGGGCTATCTTATGTGCAGCTTGTCTTTTGATCAATCCCCTCATCGATAGCCCCAGGGGCTCATGCCCCGCCGGGTTTCCCTGCTAGCCCTGACGGACTCTTGACGCCCAGCCGAACCCCCGGAAAGCGAACAACTCCCACCACGGCTCTGTTCTGGCCTGTGCTCCTAGCTGAATCGTGCGCGCTCCCGAGCAACCTAGGGCGCACGGCTTTAGCCGCCGCGGACTCACGCGAACCGGTGCAGTCTCTCGTCCAACGTCAGCCTGCGCGGTCTGAACGAGTCCGGCGAGCGCGCCGCGGCTAACGGCCCACCGGCGATTCAGCAACCTACGCTCGCCATGAACAGCCCTTGCGCACCGTGGGCTGGGAACCTTAAATTGACAGTCATGACCGCACGACTCACACGTCGCACCGCGCTCAAGCTAGCGGCTCTGCCCACCTTGCCTACCATCAGTCCGGCCCAGCAGACCCGCACGCGGACCCGTATAGCGGTTTCCACTTACTCGTATTGGCACTTCCGCGGCGAGAAGTACCCGATCGAAAAGGTCATTGAAGAAGCCGCGCGTCTAGGCTTTGACGGCGTCGAGATCCTACACCGCCAAATGGCCAGCGAAGCGCCTGACTACCTCAATCGTTTGAAGCGGCTAGCATTCCTCCACGGGCTGGATCTGGTCATGCTCTCGATCCACCAGGGCTTCGTCTCCCCTGATCCTGCAGTGCGCAAGAAGAACGTGGACCACACAATCCACTGCATTGAGCTAGCGGCGCGTCTCGGCATACCGGCGATTCGCTTGAACTCAGGCCGGTGGGGCACCGTCAAGTCGTTCGATGAGCTCATGGCGCGGAAGGGCGAGGAACCACCGTTGCCGGGTTATACAGAAGAAGACGCTTTCCGGTGGTGCATCGAATCGATCGAGCAATGTCTGCCAGCGGCGGAAAAAGAAGGCGTGGTACTGGCCCTGGAGAACCACTGGGGCTTAACGACGCGGCCCGAAGCCGTCATACGGATCCGCAAGGCCATCGACTCACCCTGGCTTGGTGTCACGCTTGACACCGGCAATTTCGTGGGCGATCCCTATCCGCAGATCGAAATGCTCGCCCCGTACGCGAGCATCGTCCATGCAAAGACCTACTTCGGCGGCGGCGAGTGGTACACGCTGGATCTGGACTTTGCGCGGATCGCTCGGATCCTGCGCCAGGCGGGCTTCCGAGGTTATGTCTCGCTTGAAATGGAAGGAAAAGAAGATCCAGCCACGGCAGTACCCAAGAGCCTGCAGCTGTTGCGCGAGGCGTTCGGATAGGAGTCCAGCTGAGGTGCTTGCCTGATTGATGCAGAGCGCCTTGCGTGCGCGGGCGATATTGTTGTCCAGCAGCCCTGTCCTCTGCGGCTCTGCGCCGAGTACACCACCAAAGAGGTTGCCATGCGTCGACACCGG
>JAUQPO010000243.1 GCA_030550335.1 Acidobacteriota bacterium | reverse complement strand
CTTCCCGCAGCTCGGACTCATTCGGCCGATTGGCGCCGCAGGGGCCGCGCCTGCAACCCAGCGTGACGACTGGCCTGATGGCACTGAGCGAATGGTAACCTTTGGGGTGGAGGGTTGCGCCTACCTTTGCAGGGTAAGATCAGGGTGCGCCCGACGCAAACGTACACCAGTGCACGTGGACGAGGAGCTGATCCGGCGGGCCCGGGATGGGGATGGCGAAGCGTTCAACCAGATCATCCACGCTTACCGGCGTCGCGTGTTAGGAACACTGGCTCGCCTGATCGGGCGGCCCGAAGACGTGGAGGACGTGGCGCAGGAAGTCTTTGTGCGGCTGTATTTTTCGCTAGGGCAGTTGCGGTCGGCGGAGGTCTTCGAGTCCTGGCTCTACCGCCTGACAGCCAATGCCGCGTTCGATTACTTGCGGAAGAGGCGGCGCCGGCGTGAGACGCGTATGGCCGATCTAACGGAGCAGGCGATGGTTTTGGCGGACGCAGCGGCCAGTGCCGAGATCACAGCTGAACGGGAGCGTCGGGCCGCAATACGCGAGCTGGTCGATGAGTTGCTTTCGGGGATCCCCGAGAAGGATCGTGTGCTACTCGTATTAAAGGAAGTTGAAGGGTTGAGCCTGAAAGAGTTGGAGAACGTTTTTCAGGCTAATGAAAATGCGTTGAAAGTGCGTCTGTTCCGGGCACGCCAGCGAGTGTTGAAGGCGTACGAACAGAAACGGCAGCAGCTATTGGGAGCGCGGCCGGCTCAGGAACGGCCGAAAGGAGCGGGCCATGGAAACCAGCGAGCAGGGGCTTGAACGGCTGTTCCAGCTTTACCGGGAAGCTTGCCCGGACCCAGAGCCTAGCCCGGCGTTTATCCCTGGCATCTGGCAAAAGATCGAAGCGCGCCAGACGATGGTGCGCACGTTACAGCGGTGGGCGCAGGCTTTCGTGGCTGCTTCAGCGGTGATCTCGGCGCTGCTTGTGGCCCAGTCTTTGTGGACAGCCCGTGTGGAATCGCCAGTGTACACAACGACTTACGTGGACACTCTGGCGGGACCGGAGCCTCTGGAGGCGGCCGTATACGCCGAGTTAGTGAACTTTAACGAAGTTAGCGTAAGAGACACTCGATGAGACGGTCGAACCTGATCCTAGGCATTTACCTGGTGCTGGTGTTCCTGAGCGGTGTCCTCGTTGGCGCCCTGGGGTACAGGGCAGTGTTCGATCGTCGTGTCCAAGCTGCTCCAAGGCTCAGCCCGGAGGAGTTCCGCAAACGGCTGGTCGCCGAGTTGCAAGACCGGCTGGATCTAACCCCCCAACAGGTGGAGCAACTCAACGCCATCCTGGACCGGACGCGCCAGCGCTTTGCTAAGCTGGAGGCGGAAGTTTTGCGCCCGCAAAAGCGCGCGATCTTGAAGCAACAGAGTGAAGAAATCAAGGCGATCCTTAATGAGCGCCAGCGAGCGGAGTTCGAGCGCTGGGAACAGGAACGCGCAGCGCGACACCGTCAACGACACCCCGAGCCTGGTCCACCACCGTCGAAGTGAGCTCGTTTCTTGCTCCTCCACACCGCCTCGTCTCCCCCCGGGGAAATTACCCGCTTCCTTGCTAAGCGCGTTTCTGGCGCGGCACGCACCGCGGGACCCGGCCGTGGTTTTGGGAGGGGCTCTGGGAGAGGACGCGGCAGTTCTGGATGTGGGTGCGCCGGAGTTGTTGGTGGTCAAAACCGATCCCATCACGCTGGCGAGTGCGGATGCGGCCCGGTATTTGCTGGCGGTGAACGCCAATGACCTCGTAGTCACAGGAGCTGAGCCTCGATGGTTGCTGGTCACTGTGTTGTTACCCGAGGGTTGTTCGGAGACGGAAGCCGAGGCGTTGCTGGAGGGGGTGGGCGAGGCTTGTGACCAGGCACGAATAGCCTTGGTGGGAGGGCACACGGAAGTGACCGTGGGCCTGGACCGCCCGGTCCTGGTGGGGTGTTTGCTCGGGACTGCCCCTAGGCACCGGGTTTTTCGTACCGCCGGAGCTCGAGTGGGAGATGCGATCTTGGTGGCCGGCGGAGTGGCAATCGAGGGAACGGCGATTCTGGCCCGGGAGCACAGCGAACGGCTGAGGGCGGCTGGGGTTGCTCCTGAGGTAGTCAGCCGGGCAGCCAGCTGGCTCGAGCAACCGGGCATTTCGGTCCTCCAAGCCGCTCGAGAGCTGTGGTCGGTATCAGGGCTCCATGCGTTGCATGATGTGACTGAAGGGGGACTGGCGACGGCACTGCACGAGCTAGCGGAGGCTGCACGAGTCGGCTTGCGAATCTATCGCCGACGGATCCCGGTACTCCCAGAGTGTGCTCGAATTGCTGAAGCACTGGGTTTGGAACCGCTTGGGTTGCTCGGTTCCGGGGCGATGCTAGCGAGTATGGATCCGGCTGCCGTGCCTGAGGCTTTGGAGCGGTTACGGCAGCGTGGCATCCTGGCGGCAGTGATCGGCGAGGTCAGACCGGAGGCAGAGGGGCGATATTTGGTACTGGAGGACGGTCGCGAAGCACCCCTTCCGCAATTCGCTCGTGACGAACTTGCCCGCTTCCTGGAGAGCGCTTGACACTGGGTGGCGGAAGATCGGCGCCCTGCAATCCACCGAGACCACGCTTGACGCAGTGAGGGATCGTTCGAAGTTAGGGAGCCTCCTGGGTGAAGCTGAGCATGTCAGGCTCGGCACTGCATCTGATTGATTAGGGTTGCTATTTTCGAGTTAGGAGCGAAGAGCGATGCGCGTAGCTTGGTTGTGCCTGTTGATGGCGACGTCGCTGATGGGCCAATATCGCAGCGAGCCTGCAGGCCCACCCCCGAGTGAGTTGTCGCCTCAGCTGCGTGAAGCCTTGGAAGCTCAAGGTGTCAAAGTGGTGGGCCAGGACGGCAGCGTGTGGGCTGAATTCTGGTTTGCACGCCAGGTGCCTCAAAACGTCAAGTCTTCGGAAGTGGATGTGACTTGGAACACGGTGCCGCATGGCGCGTTAGTCGGGGTAGTGCGATTTCCTAGCAAAGTGCAGGACCGGAGGGGACAGACCCTTGAGCCAGGAGTGTATACGTTGCGGTTCAGCTACTGGCCTGTGGATGGCGCTCACCAAGGGGTGGAGCCGAATCGCGACGCACTGGTGCTTTCGCCCGCGAGCATCGATACGGACCCGTCGGCTCAGCCAAACTTCGATAAGTTGATGGACATGAGCCGCCAGGCTTCGAAGACGCGCCATCCAGCTTTTCTGAGCATGTGGAAGGCCGAAGAAGGTGGAGATTGGCAGCCTGGGGTGACGCAAATGGATGACAGTTGGGTGCTTCATGTTCGGGTGAGCGGCACGCCGATATCAGTAATTGTCAAGGGAGTGAATCCCCACGGATGAGGAGCGGGTGTTTGGCTAGGAACCGGGAGTGCTCGGGGAACTAGCCAGAGCAGCACGCATTTCGTCGATCGCGCGCACCAGGGAGCGTGTGGCTGGCGAGCGCGGACGGTAGTTCCAGACGACTGTGCCACGGAAGCCTAGTTCACCTAGAGTCCGGTAGAGGTTGGGATAGTAGAGTTCGCCGTCCCACGGCTCGCAACGGTCGGGAACGCCAGCCACCTCTACCAGCTCCAGATAGGGGGCTGTCTGGCGGAGAGCAGAGGTCACGTTACCGCTCTGGGTTTGCTCGACGTAGCAATCAAACCAGAGCTTGAGGCTGGGGTGGGCCAGCCGATCGAGGATGGAAGCGGCCTCAACTGCCGTTCGGAGAAGGGGAGGGGGATAGCCCGGCCACGCTTGGGGCTTCAGCAGCAGCCGAGTGGCGCTGGCTGACGCAGCTTCGAGGCACAGGCGTAATGTGTCCACCAATTGTGCCTGCTGCTGCTCAAGGGGCACGTCGGGCAGCTGTGGACCTGCGGCCAGGCAGACGCCGGTCGCTTCCAGCTGCCTGGCGAGCTCCAGTGCTGCTGTCAAGCGTTGGAGGAAGGTTTCGCGCGAAGGTGGGTGGGCCATCGAAGGGGCTTTGGCGGGGTCTTCTGGAATAGTCTCCAAAGCAGCGACTTCCAAGCGGAACGACCACAGTAAGTCCTTGAGGCGGTCCAGCTCATTGCTGGTTTGGGGCCAGTCACTGGATCCCAGGACAACGGCTTGGCACCCAGTGCGGGCCACGGTTTCGAGCTTTTGTTGGATAAGGCCTTCCAGCATCGAGAGGTGGATGGCGGAGCGTACAGTCGCTCGGGGAGGGAGACGGTCTTGAAGATTCATGCTAGCCATAGGGAACCTCACCGGGCAGACTTTATCTTTTGCAGGGTACGGGAGCCGGTCTGGGTGGGTCAAGCCCAGCGTGCTATGCTGAAGCTCGAAGGTCGCTGCTGGGTTTTCGCGGGGTGGGGAATTTTTAAAAAGTGACGATGCAAGAGATTTGTTACGAGACGCGTAGCGGGATTATGGTAAGGCGGCGGCAGAGCGAGCTGCCGTATGAGCAAGGTTTGGAACACCTGCTGCGCGAACTGGACCAGTACCGCGGGATTTACTTATCTTCAGGGTACGAGTACCCTGGTCGCTACTCCCGCTGGGACATCGCCTCGGTTCGCCCGCCGCTAGAGATTCTGGCCTTCGAGCGCGACGTTTGGTTCCACGCACTCAACGAGCGGGGGCGTGTGTTGCTGACGATGCTGGAGCGGGTTTTGCGAGGCCACCCGCATTGGGAGTGGCTAGTCCGAGAGGGTGACACGCTCCACGGATTTCTCAAGCCCTTACCACCGCTCTTCCCGGAAGAGGAGCGGAGCAAGCAACCTTCGGCGTTTTCTATCCTGAGGCGTCTCGTGGAGGAATTCTCGCCTGGAAACGACCCGCGACTCACACTGATCGGTGCGTTCGGTTACGACCTGCTGTTCCGGTTCGACCCCATCGAGTTTCGCCTGCCGCGCACTCATCGCAAGGACCTCCACCTGTTTCTCTGCGACGACATTTACTTCATGGACCGGAAGAAGGAGGTCATTACCCGCTACGAGTACGATTTCGTTTGGGGCACGCTGGACACGACTGGGCTGCCTCGAACCGGTGAGCCACTGCCCGTGGACCCAATGGAGGGGATCGAGGCGGGTGAGATCCGCAGCGATCACGAGCCGGAAGAGTACATGCGTAAGGTGGAGATCGTGCGCCAGGGTATGCGGCAGGGCGAATACTATGAGGTCGTCTTGCGGCAGACCTTCTGGACTCCCTTCCGGGGGCGACCGTCGGAACTGTTCCGGCGCATCCAGCGTGTAAGTCCTAGCCCTTACGAGTTCTTCCTTCAATTCGGCGACGAGCAACTGGTGGGTGCATCCCCGGAAATGTATGTGCGGGTCGAAGGCCGGCGCGTCGAGACCTGCCCGATTTCCGGAACTGCCAAGCGAACTGGCGACCCGCTGCGAGACGCCGAGAACATTCGGCGGTTGCTGGCCTCCCCGAAAGAAGAGTCGGAGCTAACGATGTGCACTGACGTGGATCGGAACGATAAGTCGCGGGTCTGCGTGCCGGGGTCAGTCCGGGTGATCGGTCGGCGTTTGATCGAGGCTTACGCTGGCGTGTTCCACAC
>JAUQPO010000242.1 GCA_030550335.1 Acidobacteriota bacterium | reverse complement strand
CGCTGCTGGCCTGCTCGCTGGTCGTTGCCGTAGCGATTGGGGCCGGGCAAAGCTTTGACCCCGGTGCCTACCTCGAGCACGTGAAATATCTGGCGTCTGAGAAACTGGAAGGGCGTGCAACGGGTAGCCGCGGCCTGGACTTGGCAGCGGAGTACATCGCTCGCGTATTCCAACAAGCAGGCTTAGGTCCTGGGGCAGGGCGTTCCTACTACCAGGAATTTCCGGTGAGCGTGGATGTGGCTTTGGGCGAGGGCAATCGGCTCCAGTACTGCATTGGTCAGGACTGCACGACCTTAGAGCTGGGTAAGCAGTTCGTCCCGCTCAACTTTTCCGGTTCGGGGCGCTGTCGCGGCCCTGTGGTCTTTGCCGGCTACGGAATCTCGGCCCCTGAATTGGGCTACGACGACTTCGCAGGTGTGGACCTCAAGGGCAAGATCGTGATCGTGTTCCGGCACGAGCCGCAAGAATTCGACGACAGCAGTATTTTTGCCGGGCGCATCCAGACCGAATACTCGCAGCCGTACAGCAAGGCCCTGGAAATGCTACAACGGGGGGCTTGCGCTGGGCTGATGGTGAACGATGTCTCCAACCACGGCGGGCACGATGGGTCGCTCGAAGAGTTTAATGGTGCTGCTGCTCCTGCTGATGTAGGCATCCCCTTCATCCATGTCGATGCCGCGGTCGTGCGGCGGTGGTTTGCTCATGCGGGTCGGGATCTGGAGAAGATCGGGCAGACCATCGATCGCGAACTCAAGCCGGTTGTCTTCGAGCTCCCCAACGAGCTGCAGGTCGATGTGCAAGCTGAACTCATGCGAACCGAGCGGGTTGCCCGGAATGTTATCGGCTTTAAGCCCGGGCGGAGCACAGAGTACGTCATTATTGGTGCACATTACGACCACCTGGGCCGGGGGGAGCAATTCTCCATGGCACCGGAACGCGCGGGTGAGATCCACCCCGGCGCCGACGACAATGCATCCGGAACCGCGGCACTGCTAGAACTGGCACGCTACTTCGGCCGCCGGCCCCCGCTCAGACGTGGCCTGTTGTTCATTGCATTTGCTGGGGAAGAGTTAGGGCTACTGGGCTCCGGCTATTGGGTTCGTCACCCTCTGCTCCGGCCCGAAGACGCAGTGGCAATGATCAATCTGGATATGGTCGGGCGGATACGCGATGGTCGCGTGTATGTGGGCGGCCTGTCCACTAGCCCGGACTGGAAACCCCTCGTCGAAGAGCTGGCGCAGGTCACCTCTCTCAAGCTGGACTTCACAGAAGATTCAGCCTACGGGTCCAGCGATCACACCGCTTTCAGCCGTCTTCGCGTGCCCGTGCTTTATTTCTTCAGCGGACTCCACGCCGATTACCACAAGCCTTCGGACACCTGGGACAAAATCGAAGCCGAACCAGCTGCTCAGCTATTGTCGTTGGTCGCTCGGCTGGTGGAACGCTTGGCAGAAAGCCCTACGAGACTATCATTTGTGGTCGGCCAAACTGCTCAGACACGCTGAGAATGACTTCGCGGGGTTCGCTTCGCCGCAACGTCTGCAGTGTCCCCAAGCTGGCCGATGAGAAGATGAGGACTATGCGTTCGCCAGAAGCGGCCTCGCCTCCCTACGAACTCCCGCCACTGATCCTGCACCCATTTACCGAAGGCAGTGATCCAGAAACCCTGGTGCGGAGCACTCGGGCGAGTTTGCTCTTACAGGGCTTGCTACCCGGCAAGGAGCTGAATCGCCAGGAGCTTGAACGATTAGTGCTCGCGGGCCGGTACTGCGAAATCCGTATGCTCATCTACATCGGCAAGGACATTTTCCGGTGGGTGGACCAGTGTCTGGAGTGGCTACAGAACCAACCACGGACGGCAGGCTTAGAGCTTGGGTTCCCTGCCATAGCTCGACTGCTAATCGAGGACACCCCTGCCGCCGTCGACAACAAGCTGCGGAGCTGGGGGGTGGTGGATTATAAGGCGATTTTCCGGCGCGCCATCGGGTTGCGGAGCTTGTTCTCGGAGCCTCCGCCACAAGAGGTGCTTGAGGCAGAATTCATACGCAGTTACCACCGCTACGCTGACCACGCGTACCAGGCTCGTCTGGAGGGTGAATCGTGCCCCCGCCTGGATCCTCAGCAGTACACGTTTGTTCTTTACGCCTCCGGCGAATACGCACGGTTGCTCGAGCAACAGTGGCAATGCGAACAGGACGATGAAGACTTTGAGGGCTAACGCTTCGAGATGCTAGCGCATCCGTTGGGCCGACGTTCGGCCTTCCATCCTCGTGGCTTCGGGTTGCTATAATTTCGCCAGTGCGATTCCCTCGCTTCTACCTCGTTCGACAGAACTTTCCGGATCGCAGTCTGAAAGATCTCCCAGACCGCGTCCGCCAGGAGCTTGAACGCGCCGATCTGGCACGACGACTCCCAGTAGGCGCTAAAGTGGCCATCGCTGTGGGTAGCCGTGGAATCGCCAACATCGACCTGATCGTTCGCGAAACCGTCCAGTATTTCATCGGGGCGGGCCGGGAACCATTCATCGTTCCGGCCATGGGGAGCCACGGCGGTGCCAGTCCCGAAGGGCAGGCGAGCGTACTGGCTCATTACGGAATCACCGAGCAGAGCATGGGTTGTCCTGTAGTGAGCCAGTTGGAGGTCTGTTCACCTGGGGTTACCCCGGAGGGCATCCAGGTATGGGTAGATCGTGTGGCCTATGAGGCGGCAGGCATCCTGGTAATTAACCGCGTGAAATGGCATACGTCTTTTGAAGGGCGCATCGAAAGTGGTCTGTTCAAAATGCTGGCTATCGGCTTGGGAAAGCTCGCCGGTGCGCAGCAATATCACGCATATGCCTACCGGCTCGGGCTGGAAGAAGTGATCCTTTCGGTCGCTCGATTTCTTTTGGCCACCGGGAAAGTCCTCGGGGGCGTGGGAATCGTCGAGGACGAGCGCCATCAGACTGCTCACGTCGAGGTGATTCCGGCTGAAAACCTAGAGTTACGGGAGGCCGCCCTGCTGCAGCTTGCCAAGTCGTGGATGCCGCGGTTGCCGGTGCCCGCTGTCGATGTGCTGATCGTGGACGAGATCGGCAAGAACATCAGCGGCACCGGCATGGATACCAAGATCGTTAACCGATCGATCGACGGTGCACGCAACCCGTGGAAAGGGGCGCCTCGCGTTGAGCGGATTTTCGTGCGGGAGCTCAGCCCGCTGTCTTACGGCAATGCTGTAGGTATCGGAATGGCTGACGTCGTGACCGACCGGTTGGTTGCAGCTATCGACTGGGACGCGACTTACGTCAATTCACTTGCTGCTTCGACACCCGCAGGCGCGCGTCTCCCCCTGCACTTTCCGACGGACCGACAGTGCTTGGAGCGCGTTGCCACCACTGTGGGCAAGGTCGACCCCAGTCAAGTATCCTACGTCTGGATCCGCAACACCTTGAGTTTAGAGTGGGTGCTCGTTTCCGACAACGCTATACCGTTCCTGAGGGCGACTTCAAACCTGTCGATCAAGGACCGGCCCATCGAGATAGGGTTCGGCGAGGGCGGTGATTTGCCCCCCTTGCCAGAAGTCGCTGCCGCCGTTCAAGGAGAGACGCACTAGGGGGTGAGCGACAGATTGGTTTCTGCCGCACGTGCCATGCCCTCGCGCAGCAGGTCCGCGCCTCGGATCCGGCTCCCCTGGGCCGCCGAGCTGACGAGGTGCGCGCTCTCTGCCCCCCTCTTGCGTCCCCTCACGTGGGGCGGTGGCCGGGAAGCCTGCGAGCGGGGTTTAACTGCCCTACGAACCAGCAGAGCTTGTGGCTGAGGTCAATTGCTGTTGTATGGCAGTGAAGAGACTGTTCACGCTCGCGCCCACTTGGGGGATGACGGCTGCGGCGGCGAGTGCCAGAAACCCGGCCAAAAGCGCGTACTCGATCAGGTCTTGGCCTCGGGTATCCTGCCAGATGGCCGCTTTCAGAAGCAGTTCTTTGATTTTCCTCATGGTTGTTCCCTCGTCAGAGTGGAGTGAAATTGAATTTCCTACTTCTTAGCTACGTCTTCTGTAACCTGCGGGGAAATTAGTTAAAGTCCCTAGGCTGTCCAGTGAAAACGCCCCGTTCGGAGCACCAGTGAGTCGCTGATAGCCAATTGAACGACGCGCGGAGTAGCGCACCCGTAGGCTGTGGGCCGCTGCGAGGATCCGGACATCAGGCCAAGCGAATCCTCGACGCACCAGTCGCTTCCCCTGCCTTCCAGAGCACCGAATGTGGCTATAGCCTCCAGCACCTGGCGTAGGTCTGATCACACTCGCTCCGAGCCATTTGTCTGCTCGTGCACAGCGTCGCCGATCGGTTGGCCAATCAGTCGACCACGACGGATCACTGGCTTGAGTGATTGACGTGCAGCTTTTGGTTCCAACAGAAGTTCCAGTCGGGGCGTTCTTGGGAACCGGGCCCTAGTCTGGTTGGCTTGACTGAGCTCCGAGCTGGACTCAATTCCTTCGGAATGGGTAGACTGACTGGGGATAGCCGGGCGCTTGGTCGTTAAGGCAGACGGCCTTGAGCGTTTGTGAGGTGTAGCTGGCTACCGTCTGGAGTTAGGCTCGACCCCGTGCTCTGAGTGTGCACAAAATTATTAGATCGAGGCTATTGGGTTCCCAGAATTCTGCGTCCTCCCATACGCACTAGTTGATTTCAACACTTCAGGGGTTGGACCGAGACGTTTGGAGGGAGGAGCACTCCACTCAGGACCTAGGTGATGAAGCTCTCGCTTTTCGGGCGGTTCACGCTTGGTTGGAGCGCGAAATTGAATCGGCACTGGCTGGTAATCGTTAACGCTGCTCTTTCGGGGGACGCGGGTGCAAAGGCCAATACAATGGCTCCACGGCGTGCGCACGGTCTCTGCCCGCTTCTCACCCGGGCACGCGGCTGCGCAGGCTCAGCGCCCGACACGGCAGAGAGTGGCTACGGTGGTTTCGTCCGATGCTCTTTGGCAAGTGCTCGAGAATGAAGGAAGGAATACTTGGTTGTTCGACAGTGCACAGGTGGACACTGTAGCAGAGGTTTGCGGGTCAGTTTCAAAGCGAGTCATTGCCACAGGACAAGCGGATTCTAACGTCAGAAGCCGGAATGCACCCGGGTAACGGATCCTCCCACCGAGGGCAGGCTCGGAGGGCGCAACTGAAGATTCCGAAGAAAGGTAGATATCCATGAAGGTCTTCACCCGCTACTTGCTCTACCAGCTCCCCGGCTGGGTTTTCTTGCTCTCAGTGCTCATCCTGGTGGCTCGTTGGTGGCATTGGCCAGGCTGGTTGATCAGCGTGTTGTTTTTGGCTTACGTTGTAAAGGACTTCATTCTCTACCCATTTCTAAAGCGCGCGTACGAGGGTGCGGAGCCGGCGGGTTCGGAGAGGTTGATAGGGGAGTTGGGGGTTTCGGTCGAGCCTCTGAGCCACGGTCGCGAAGGCTACGTGCGGGTCCTCGGTGAGCTCTGGCGGGCGCGGCTGCACGGTGCCCGGCAGATTGAGGCTGGCCAAAAGGTGCGGGTGCGGGCAAGCTCGGGGATGCTGTTAGAGGTCGAGCCGGTGGCCACGGATACACG
>JAUQPO010000241.1 GCA_030550335.1 Acidobacteriota bacterium | reverse complement strand
AGGATCCCTACGCCCGCGTTACCGAAGCTGCCCTTGGCAGGACGAGCGAACATCTCCGTCTTGAAGTTGCGGGAGAATGTGCGCTCGCTCTTCGGTAGATGCGGGTCGCCGATCACATCGATGCGAGCACCTTCATCAGAGCCGGTGATGTCCGCACCGTCGGTGGTGCTGAAGCCTGGGGTGAAGGGGAACCCGGACTGGAAGGTCGTGATACCCGAGATGACCCAGTTGCCCAGAACTGCCTTCAAGATCGGTTGCTGCGGGCTAGGCAGCTGCCAGGTGTAGTTGATCACCAGTGCGTGCGGCGCATCGTAACTCAGCCGCCCATAGTTACGCCTGCGCATGGAAAAGTAAGGGCTGACGCCATCGAAGTCTCCCGCACCCACGCCCAGGGTCTTGGAGAACGTGTACGAGACGCCAAACTGCAATCCCGCACGCATGCGCCGGTTTGCCGAGACCTGCAGCGAATGGTAGTTGATTGTGGCCCCAAACCCGCGCATGTTGATCGTGCCCAGACCCCGATAGGGCCGCAGGAAGACCGATGCCAGCGGGCTGCCCGTGGTCGGATCGATGTTGGCCGGGTCAAACCGCGCGTACATCGGGATCGGATTGATGTTCCGCACGTAGATGAGGTGCCGGCCCAGGCTGGCCACATAGGCGGCTTCGACGACCGTGCCGAAGCCGATGTCACGCTGGATGCCCAAGCTGTAGTTCATCACCATCGGCACCGGCTGCTTGCCGGGCTGCACCGCATTCACGTTGCTCGGGCCGACCGTACCTTTGGCTTGCAAGAAGGTGGCCAGATTGCCGTAGTAGACGATAGGCGAGTACGCTACTGGTGGCTGGCCCTGGGTACCCGAATAGAGGTTGCCTTGCGGCCGGTCGTAGAAGATGCCGAACCCGCCGCGAATGGCCGTGCGTCCGTCTCCGGTCGGATCCAGGGCGAAGCCAAAACGCGGCCCCAGCGAGACGAGCGGAACGTCAAACAGCTTCGGGTTGTAACCCTTGCCGCCCACCACCATCCCGGGAGCGTAATTGCCCGAGCCGGGCACGAACAAGCCAATGTAAGGAACCGGGTACATGGTACCGGTGCGCGGATCGACGCCTACACGCTTGCCCGTTTTTGGATCCTTCGCTGGCCAAATCAGGACGGCAGCTTCGCTGGCGTTGTACCGCGAAGGATCGAACGTGGTGATCGCAAAGCGCTCGTCATGGGCATTGGGAATGTTGTAGAAACGGAGCCCTAGCTCGAGTGTCAGCCGGCGAGTGACCTTCCAGGAATCCTGTGCGTACCACTCCACTTGGGTGTAGCGGTAGTGCGAATACGGCCGGAAAGTCGCTTCCGAATAGCTCTGGAAGTTCCCGAGCAGAGCGTTGGCAAACGCGTAGTTGGCATCGAATGGGTTATTCGTGTCGCGGCCAAAGGCGAACGCACCACGGGTATTGCCACCACCCACTTCGTCCTTGCGCATCCGTTCGATATACACCCCGAATTTGAAGGTGTGGCCGCTCACCACCTTGCTGAAGTTGTCCATGAAAGTGAACACCGGGTTACGGTTTTTGTACGGGATGTTGCCCAGCGACGGATTGATGTAGTTGGGCACCCCACCAAAGGTCACGTTCGGAATAGCACCAGACTCATTGGACTGGGGATACCACTGGCCGATGTTGCCCATCCGGGCCCGGGCCACTTTCTCCGGCTCAGTCGGATTGAACGTCTGGCTGCGGTTGCTCGCTCCCATGGTGAACTCGTTCACCGTGGTCGGGCTGATCACCTTAGTGAGGTTGAGCACCGCACCCCGACCCTTTTGAGGCCGATAAATGGTGACCAGGTCGTAATTGACACTCCCAGTGACCCACGATCCGTAAGGCCAGTACTCTTCGTCCAGGTCCCGAATGCCGCGGAAGTACGCGGTCAGTGTGGGTGTGATGACGTAGTCGATACGAAATACTTCTTGTCGCCTAGGGTTCTTACCGCTGACGTTGCTTCGGTAGTTACGCGCGTACCGTAGCGCCGGGTCGGTCTCTACATAGTTCGGTAAGGGGAAGAAATTCAAGATAGCTTGCCCTTGCGGATCGATCCGGGAGGCCGGCACGATGTTCCCAGGGAATTGCTTTCCTGTGGTGGGGTCCTTAACCGGGATGAGGGCCCCGTTCAGATCGAAAGTTTGAGAGAAGTCTCCGTTGCGCTGCGCTTGCGTCGGTGTAGTCACGAAGCGGATCCCAGGATAGAGCCGCCGGCGTACGAACTCTTGGGAGAAGAAGAAGAACAGCTTGTCGCGATTAGCGTTGAACTTCTCGGGGATGTAGATGGGCCCGCCAAGTGAATATCCACCGCTGTTGAAGCGGTAAATCGGTTTGGGCGTGCCGCTCCGATTCTGGAAGAACCCGTTCGCGTTGAGCGACTCGTGACGGTAGTACCAGTAAGCGCTCCCGTGAAACTCCCGCGTACCGCTCTTGGTGATCACGTTGATCGTGCCAGCGCTGTTCCGCCCGTACTCAGCCTGGTAGTTACTCGTCAGGACCTTGATCTCCGCGATCGCGTCCAGATTGGGTTCGTTATGCACACTGCTATTGGAGCCGGTGTCCACGGCCGAGATCCCGTCGAGCGCGTACATGATCGACGTCGACCGCCCGCCGTTGATGTGGAGGCCGCTGAGGACATTGCCCGTTTGCACCACCTCTCGCGAGCCAAGGTTAGTGTCGATCACACCCGGCAACGTCGACAGGAATGCGAGGAAGTCCCGGCCCTTAAGGGCGATGTTGAGGATCTGCTCTCCGCTGACCAGACCGGAACGCTCGCTGGAGGCGATCTGGACAGGCGTCGCCGCAGCAGTGACCTCAACTTGCACTTGAACGTCACCCACTTCCAAGACGATTTCGCCGAGCGAGCGGCGCTCGTTCGCGGTCACAGTAATGTCTCGCAGGCGAAATGTCTTGAAGCCTTGGGAGGTCACCTCGACGGTGTAAGTTCCAGGCAGGACGCTCGGGAAAACGAAAAGGCCGAGCTCGTTCGTAGTGGTCTTTTGAGAAACCCCAGTAGTTTGATTGGTCAGTGTGACGTCGGCACCGGCAATCACAGCACCCGCCGGGTCCTTGACGGTGCCAGAGACGGTGCCCGTCACAGTCTGAGCGAGACTCGCGGTAGCAAGGATGCACAGGATCCCTACCGCAAATAGGATTCGCGAGACTTTCATAACGCCTCCTCTGTTGGTTTGGGGTAGAGCGACCAGAGATCCACTCTCCCGCTGACCCCTTATGCCGAAGCAACCATATTTTAACGCTGGACGGGTAGCGGCTGGACCAGGGCGTCGATAGCTTCGTTCCGACCCCGAGCTTCCTCCGTAAGCGACTTGAGATCCGCGTCGTACGCAACGCTCGAGGGACGTACTCGGATCGGTTGCGCTTGGCTGCACCCACGCGACGCCACAACCGAACGCGGCCAATTCGCCCCGCTATCCTTTTTCCACTCCCCAAACACGAGGTGCCTCGCGGAGGCCGCCCGAACTGAGTGCCTTGTGTAGACTGGCCACAGAGTTCAAGTCAACTGGTTCGCAGACCGGAGTGGCTAGCTGCACGTATTTGGTGCCGGGTGTCCTCCCACGTCCAGTTTTCAGGGACCAGAGCCCGCTGCGGGCGGAAGACCGCAGCCCACACAGTTGACGGCTGACCCCCAGTAGGCGAAAGCCTGCCCCAAATCTTGCGGATCCAACTTCCGGACTGTGGGCTTGCCGGTGAAAGTTGGTAGGCAGCGTAGAGGGCACCACAGGAAGAAGCACAGGGGCGCTATTTGGGTCTTCCAGGCAACCCCGTCAGGGCGTGCGGAGCGGCTGAAGAGCACTCCTTGCGCGCACGCCACTGCTTAGCTACGTCCGCGCGATGGGCTGGACCGGGGTGGGTAATTCCACCGGATCCCTGGCTTCTGAAATCGCCCGGGTGAGCTCGCAGCTTGGGGATGTCGTAGCGAACGGCCAATGTGCTGCATTGTCGAGATGCACTTCTTGCTGGTGCTCAACGCGCTACCCGGCTTTGTAAGGCAAACCGAATACTCCCCTCATGGTTCTGCGAAAAAAAGGGCCGTGGGTCGGCAAGAGGAGCCAGAAAAGGCCATCCCACAGAACTCCCACGAAGTCACTCGTACAAAGTCGAAAGCCCCCAGGTCTGCGGATCGACGCGCAAGCTGGCTACCTATCGGCCCGGCGATCGCTGGCCTTCGGTTTTGCTCGACAGATCTGACCGCGACTGACCCGAGCTGATGGAAATGTTCAAGGGGCAACGTCCAGCGCCTTCAGGACCGGGCTCGGGTGGTAGGATAGGACACGATTTCCCTGAGTAGACGAGGTGGGTATGAAGAGGCTTACGCGTTACCTCGCTTTGCTCTTCGCGCTGGCGCTAGTACTGGTCGCGCAGGTCCGGGATCCCCTGCCTGTGCCTGACCTGCCGGGCTACCAGACGTTGAAGTGCGACTTTCACATGCACACAGTCTTTTCAGACGGGCAAGTCTGGCCTCCATTGCGCGTGCTAGAGGCTTGGCGGGACGGTTTGGATGCAATCGCCATCACGGATCATATCGACTACCAGCCCCACAAGGAACACGTTCAGGGCGACCCGGGCTCTTCGTATGCGCTCGCGCGGTCCACAGCCGAGCAGCTGGGCATTTTGCTTGTCCCTGCGTTTGAGGTCGCGCGAGGAGATATCCACTTTAATGTG
Source organism: Acidobacteriota bacterium (assembly GCA_030550335.1). Classification (GTDB taxonomy): domain Bacteria; phylum Acidobacteriota; class Terriglobia; order Bryobacterales; family Bryobacteraceae; genus JAUQPO01. The sequence continues at coordinate 891 of JAUQPO010000241.1, read as the reverse complement.
CTGTTTGTTCGGGACTTCAGTGCTTTTCGTGGGCTCGACCAGCAGGCTGCTTTGCGGCTAGCGCGCCAACAGGACGCTTTCGTCTTCTGGAATCATCCAGGGTGGCGACGTCCGAAGGCCGAGTGGCTCCCGATCGTCGACGAGTATTATCGCGAGCAGCTATTTCAGGGCATGGAACTGGTAAACGGGACCACGTTTTACCCGGAGGCCTTTCCATGGGTTGAGGAAAAGAAACTGACCGTGGTCTGTAACACCGACGTGCATGGCTTGACCGCCTGGGAATACCCGAACCGTACCCGTTCGATCACCCTGGCATTTGTCAAAGCGCGCACGCTGGAGAGCTTAAAAGAAGCCTTGCGAGCGCGGCGCACGGTGGCGTGGCAAGCAGACAACCTGTGGGGAGCCGAGGGCTACCTGACGCAGCTTTTTCGAGAGGCGGTGAAGGTCGAAGGCTCTCCGGTGCCTGCACGCCCGGGGGCTACCCTATCAGTGCGGCTGCGTAACCAGTCGGCTCTACCGTTTTCTGTCCAGGTCCAACCCAAGGACGGCTGGTTGCGCGGAGTGCGACCCGTGAAACTCGCTGGCGAAATGGTGACAGCACTGCCAATCGCGGTGAGCAAGGACGCACCGCAAGGGACTCACTCCGTGGATTTGGAACTGGAAGTCAGCAACTGCCACACCGGCCCTGGACGGCACTTAGTAGTCAAACTCCCGCTGCGGATCATTATCGGTAAATAAGGGTGCTCCGCACCAAGCGTAGCCTGCGTCGCGGGTGGTCCGCTGGAGCGCCTAGGTCTTTCGGAGGCACCGCAGCTTATGCTGATGCCTAGCGCCGCGCTTGAGCGGTGCGGAACGACAGCCAGATATCCAGGCGTGGGGTTTCCCAATTGT
>JAUQPO010000240.1 GCA_030550335.1 Acidobacteriota bacterium | reverse complement strand
CGTAGAGGCGTATACGTACTTGTTGTGCACCGCGCAGGACTGTGATCGTGTCGCCATCCTGAATGCCGACGACACGCGCACTGAATTCCCGGTCTGGAGCTGGGCGGCGGTAAGGACAGCCCGCGAGGAACAGAGTTAGGATTGCCAGGGCTGTAGCAAGCCGCAGTGAAGCTCGACGCTGGAGCTGCGCTCGTGGCACCATGGAGGCGGCTGACGCGTTCTCAATCCAGCTTACTGAATACTGGGCAAACGGACTGGCGGTTGCCGGTTATCCGGTGGGTCACTCACATTGACGCACTGCAGCTGCCCGGCGGCCGCATCCTGGTGAACCCAGGCCTCAGCATGGATAATGCGCCACCTTCGGTACTCCAGCTCACCGCGGCCCTTAACCTCGAGACCCTGCCTTCTGCCATCGACGCCAGCCCTCACATACGCCGGTCAGGACAAAGCCCGGATGGCGGATCTCTAACGGTTCTGGCATGTAAAGTAAGCCATCAGGACTCAACACCCGGAACACTTCAGCGACGACCCCGTCGACAGACTCCCACTCCGAGGGCTCAACACCCACGGCGCAACTGAAGAATTGGTCTTGCCAAGGGATCTCCGTCGGGTCTCCCGGATGGAACATGACGTTGACCAGCTCGCGGCAAGCACGGCGGGCCTCCGCCACTTTTTGGGCCGGACCCATGCCGAAGATCAACCCGCGCTCCAGGCGAACTGCTAGCAGGCGCACGCATTCCGCGTCCGGGATGCCCAGCAGAAGCACTCGATGCTGGCTATTACTGGCGAGTTCCTCGATCAGACACCGAAGTTGCGGCACGGTGCATCGATTGTAGCGACTGGAAGGGTGCTTGAGGGGAAGCTGGGTCCTTCCAGGTGGGCCTCGGTTTTGTCTACTAGGATCCCGATCAATCGCCTGGAGGGCTAGCAGGCACGCTTGCTTCGCCAGACAGGGTCTGCTCCGAAACCCACTGGGTCACGTGGGCCGATAGGTTCATCGAGCAGAACTTGGGGCCGCACATGGAGCAGAAATGAGCTTCCTTGAAGCTGGCGTCGGGCAAGGTCTCGTCGTGCATGGCACGAGCGGTTTCCGGGTCGACAGCGAGCTCGAATTGTCGTTCCCAGTCAAAGGCGAAACGGGCGCGCGATAAGGCGTCGTCCCAGTCGCGAGCCCCGGGTCGGCCGCGAGCTATGTCGGCGGCGTGGGCAGCGATCTTGTAGGCGATGACTCCCTGCTTGACATCCTCGATGTTCGGCAATCCCAGGTGCTCTTTAGGGGTGACGTAGCACAGCAGCGAAGCTCCGTACCAGCCGATCATCGCTGCTCCGATGGCCGAGGTGATGTGGTCATAGCCAGGCGCGATGTCCGTCACCAAAGGCCCCAGCGTGTAGAAAGGCGCTTCGTGGCAAAGCTCCATTTCCTTTTCTACCTGAAGCTTGATCTGATCCATGGGGACGTGGCCGGGGCCCTCGATCATGACTTGGACGTCGTACTCCCAGGCTTTCTTGGTAAGCTCGCCCAGAGTCTTCAGTTCTGCGAACTGGGCTTCATCGCTAGCGTCGGCGATACAACCAGGCCGCAACGCGTCGCCCAGCGAGAAGGTCACATCGTACTTCTGGAAGATCTTGCAGATGTCCTCGAAGCGTTCGTAGAGGAAGTTCTGCTTGTGATTCCGGACCATCCACTCGGCCATGATGGCGCCGCCACGGCTGACAATTCCGGTGATCCGCTTGGTCGTCAAGGGGATGTACTCCACAAGGATGCCTGCGTGGATGGTCATGTAATCGACGCCTTGTTCGGCTTGCTCCTCGATCACTTCCAGCACCAGCTCGGGCGTCAGGTCTGCGATCCGCCGCACGCGCGTCACAGCCTCGTACAAGGGCACCGTCCCGACGGGCACCGGAGAATTTTCGATGATCGCTTGGCGGATTTCGCGTATGTTCCCCCCGGTGGACAGATCCATCACAGTGTCAGCACCGTACTTTAGCGCCACCCGGAGCTTTTCCAGCTCCTGCGCGATGTCGGATGTGGTCGAGGAGTTTCCGATGTTGGCGTTGATCTTGCACCGGGCGGCGATCCCAATGCCGATGGGCCGCAGGTTCAAGTGCCGGATGTTGGCGGGGATGATCATACGCCCACGGGCCACCTCCGAGCGGACAAATTCGGGGGACAGGCCTTCGGAGCGCGCGACGTATTCCATTTCTTCGGTAATGATGCCCCGCCGCGCGTAGTGCATTTGCGTGCGAATCGGATCGTTCAGTCGTTTTTTCACCCATTCGGCTCGCATCGGCTCCACCTTGACGCCCCTCCCATCTCCCAGTCTACACTCCCAGGCCGGCCGAAGCTGTCGCGTCGGCTTTTGGCCACAGCCTCGAGCGGACAATGTTACACCTGAGCTGCATGACCACCTGGTCTCCGCTCCGCAGCGTGGACGCCTCGGAATGCGACCGGGTCGGCGGGCTCGGAGAGTAAGTGACCGAGAGGCCGGCCAGACAAGAGGAGCGTTTAAGCTGCCTCTTCGCGTCGGCTGTAAGGCCGAGCGACCACGCCCAAGCCTGCAGCATGGTGGGGGCTATACTTGGAAGCGATGCGCAGGCTGACGGTTGCAGTGGTGGTGCTTCTGGCTGGACTTTATCCGTGCAGCTCGACGGAACTCCCCGTCGGCGAATATAGCGCCCGCCGCCAAGCCTTGCGCAAGGAGCTAGACGGAGGGGCCTTTATCCTGTTCGGGGCAACTCGCTCCGAGGCAACCAGCCGCTGGACGGGCTTCGTTCAAGAGTCGAACTTTTTCTACCTGACCGGCTGGAATGAACCAGGAGCTGCGCTGGTAGTTCTGCCAGAAGACGAGGTCTTGTTCCTGCCGCTGCGCGATCGGGAGCGGGAGCGCTGGAGCGGCCCGCAAGCCGCGCCGGGCGATGCTGGCGTAGAGGCTAAGGCAGGTGTGAGGCGGGTCCTGCCGATGGAGGCGCTGGCTGTGGAACTGCCTCAGCTGCTGGCTGGGGTGAACCGCGTGTACACGTTGGTGGACCAGCCCTTTACACGGAAGCTCAGGCGTTTACTCCCCATGCGAGAGTTCCGGGATGCCCGGCAGGTACTAGCGCGCCTGCGAATGCGCAAGTCTGAAATGGAGCTGGCGGCTTTGCGCCGGTCGATTCAGGTCACGCTCCAAATGCACCGGGCAGCCGCCGAGCGCTTGCGACCGGGGATTTACGAATACCAGCTCCTTGCCCCGATGGCGCAAGTTTTACTCGAAGCTGGCTGCGAACAACCCGCGTTTACTCCCATCGTGGGTTCCGGGCCTAATGCGACGATCCTGCATTACAGCGGCTATCGCCGGCAAATCCAGCCGGGCGATCTGGTGGTGATTGACGTTGGAGCCGAATGCGGCCATTATGCCGCCGATGTGACTCGGACGTTGCCCGCTTCGGGTCGCTTCACCGCCCGGCAACGGCGTTTATACGAGCTTGTGTTGGGGGCGCAGCAGGCGGTGATCGATGCAGTCAAGCCGGGCATGAGCTTGGGCCGCAGATCGCCGAATAGCCTCTACCGCATTGCCGTCGACTACTTGAATCGTTTTGCGGAGGGGCCGAATGGGGAACCGCTGGGCCAATTTTTCACCCACGGGATCGGCCACCACGTGGGCCTCGATGTTCATGACCTGGAAGATCCGGCCGAAGCCCTGGCTGCGGGCATGGTGATCACAATCGAGCCAGGGATCTATATCCCCGAGGAAGGCATCGGTATTCGGATCGAGGACATGGTGCTCGTCACCGAGAAAGGCGCGCAGCTGCTTACCGGGGATTTGCCTCGGCATGCGGAAGAGATCGAAGCGTGGTTGCGCGGGAGGCCGTGGAATGCGGCATCAGCTACCGGCTCGAGGTAGCTACGCAATTGTCTTGATGGCTTGCTGGGTAGCAGGTCTGCTGGTGGGGTGGAGCAGTTTCGGAGTCCAACTGGACAACGACGCCTATGACTTCATGATGCGGGTCTTGCCGGATAGGGGGCAGCCGCAGGCGTCGGTCATTCTCGCGGTGGACGAGGAAACCCTGCAATCGATGGGGGGCTTGCGGAAGCTCCGGGAAATCGTCGCCCGAGGCGTGGCTACCGCTCTACGAGGTGAGCCGGCGGTTGTGGTGGTGGACCTGATCCTGGCTGATCCGGGCGATCCGACGCAGGATGCCGTGCTAGAAGAAGCGCTCAAGAAGGTGCCCCGGTTGGTGCTCCCCGCGGAGTTGACTGGGGGCGGATGGGAGGATCCGCTGCCGCGTTTTGCCCGCTGGGCTACTGCGATCGGCCATGTACACGCGGCTCCTGACCCTCTCGACAACGTCACCCGGCAAATCCCGTTGGAGAAAGCAACACCTTCCGAGCGCAGGTGGGCCTTGGCGCTTGAGGCCTATCGGGTGTGGCGGAGCATAGGGCAGGTGATCGAAACTCCCCACCAGTTGGAGTTGGGGCCTTTGGTCGTTCCCGCGCCGCAGGACCAGGCACGCCCGCTGTTTGTGCGGTATTTCCGCCGTGTGCCCGGTCAAGCGTCCTCTATCCCCACCATATCCGTTGCGGAACTCATACGCCGGCCCGAACGTGCTGAGTCCTTCCGCGGAAAAGTGGTTTTTGTGGGGGTCACCGCGCAGTCGGCGGCGGACGACCGGCACATGACGCCGTATTCCGCGGGATTGCCCATGCCTGGTGTGGAGATCCACGCCGCCGCGTTCGAGACGCTGGTTCGGGGCGAATTTCTAAGGCCATTGTCAGACTGGGTGGAATTCAGCATCACCCTGCTGGTGGCAGTCGCCGCGGGGGTGGCATTTTGGCGATGGGCCGGCTGGTGGGCTTACGGCATAGCGCTCGGGCTGATGATCGCAGCGCACCTGCTGCCACTCGTGTTGTTCCGGCAAGGCTGGCTTTTGGCGTTCGCCCCGGTGAGTGCGTCCACATGGTTCTGTCTGGCGGGTGCGGCTAGCTACCAGTACTTCGTGACCCGACGCCGCTGGCAGGAAGCCGAACGGGGCAAGCAGCGTTACCAGCAGGCGATCCAGTTCGTCACGCACGAGATGCGCAGCCCGTTAACAACCATTCAAGGCTCCAGCGAGTTGATCGGGAAGTATGAGCTAGATCAGGCGCGACGCCGGCAGTTAGCGGAGATGATCCATTCTGAATCCCGCCGGCTGGCACGCTTGGTAGAGACCTTTCTGAACGTGGAGCGGCTGAGCGCGGGCCAGATGGAACTGAACCGCGCACCTGTGGACGTCCAGGGACTGGTAGAGCGGTGTGTGGCACGTGCGCGACCGCTGGCCGAACGGAAAACCATCGCCATCGATGTGCGGGTACCGGAGGGACTGGCACTGGCTGGGGATGAGGAGTTGCTGGAGTTCGCTGTCTACAACCTGCTGAACAACGCCATCAAATACTCCCCTGCTGGCAAGCAAGTTGAAGTTTGTTGCCGACCGGATGGGGACACAATTCGCTTGTGGGTGCAGGACCAAGGCATGGGCATCGAGCCCGACGAGCTGCCTCACATCTTCAAGAAGTTTTACCGTACCCGCCGCGCTGAAGCCAGCGGGGAAAAAGGCACAGGCATTGGCCTGGCTATCGTGCAACAGAT
>JAUQPO010000239.1 GCA_030550335.1 Acidobacteriota bacterium | reverse complement strand
CTTAGGCATGTGAGGCCACTCGTCTCCTTAAGCCGTTGTGCACTAGCGAGCCGCGGCTTGCTTGCACAGGGTCTTGGGAGGGTGCACCTGGGTAGCCTGCCACACGTGTGACGGAACCCTCTCGAATTGTGTTGGGCAGGCCTTGTGGGTGTTGTGCCTTGCTAGGATGCCGCCTGAACAGTACGGGGACTGACCCCGAGTACGGCTCAGGAGAAGGAGCTCATTGCGCAGCAGTCTCCGAGCGTGTGGTGCACGGTTTCGAGCGCCTTGGCTAAGGCAAAGCTGGGGAGGAGCGATGGCGCACTCAGGGCCGCGTTCAAATGGGTCGCATCACCTAGGGCGCACGCACTCAAGTCGACTCCGCTGGCACGCATCCGGCTCTTGGCTACCCCACCGTCGCTCTGCATAGCCGCCCCGAAGGTTTGGTAGCAGGCTTAGAGCAGTTCTACCGCGGGCGTAAAATTGCGGTATCGTCCTTCAGTGAATCGCCGAGCACGATACAGCTGAACGATGCCGCGAGCGCGCAGCCGTTCCCTCGGTGGTTCGGCAACTTGAAGTTCCGGTAGTGCAAGCAATGACTTGACCGTTCCCACATCCAGAGCACCTTCCCAAATCGGCCATGTAATGGTCATCTCTTCGGTCTCTTCGGCTTCAGAGGAACGGAACCCCGTGGTGACCAACCCACGCGCAGTAGGGATGCAGGGGAACAGTGGAAGAGCTTCCACTGCGAGGCGGTTAGCACCCCACATGGTTTGGGTCTCCTCGCTGGAAGGGTTAGTGGCTCGCAGGGCGTGGGTGCGAAAGTCGTGAGGGTCCCAACGAAGAGACAGCCTGCTGTCGGCGTAGTCCCACACCGGCGAGAATAGCGACCGTTTCAACGCAGCGCTGTCGACCTTCTGCTGTAGCTCGCGCATCGTTTTCAAAAAATGCTGGTGTCCAGCACCGCTCATAGTGCGAAAGGCTGTGTCCTGAATCTGGCCGGAACGATTCGTATATGCCTCCGAACCGAAGCTTGCCAAAAAGTCCGCAAAGGTTCTTTTGCCTTGCCTCAAACTGTTGAGCGCGCTTAAAACGTGCTTGCGGTACTCATCGCGCTTAAATGTCAGATTGTCACCGATGTTGAAGGCCTGGGCTGCTTCTTGATCGTGGCGCAGTTGGTGGTCTAACTCGCGAATCAAATCTTCCTCCGTTTCGATCCCAGCGGAAGTGACTACCGGGCGCCAGGCGCCTTGGCTTCGCACCCAATTCATACGTGTCGCCGGAAGGCAACGACTCAGGGTTCGCAGGACACCGAGTGCGGCCAGGTAAGCGAGCAGATTTCCGCCGTCCAACCCATTGAGTATGATCGTCGCCATGGTTCCGACTTACCTCCGCTCGAGTGCTCTCATTTGTTCTTGCCGGCTCTGTTGCTGGTCTGCCAGCCTGAGCAGCGCTTCCAGGAACGCCAGTCCATACCAGCCATAACGCTGCGTCAAGCTCCAGAAGCGCTCGCTAACCCCACTGTCGAGTCGTTCCAACCCGGACTGGCTTGGAGCCGAGAGTTCTTTGAGCGGTAGCGGATCCAGCTTTAGCTCGCAAGTAACCGCCACAGGGTCTGGATCGTCGACGATAGGCGCGAATGGGCGACAACGCCCGTGGTGCGTGGCGAGCAGGTGCAATAGCAGGTCTGGATCGATCGCTGTCGGAAGCTGCCCCAGCAGTTGTTCGGTCAGCCGGACAGAGACCAACTCATGGCGTCCGCCTTCGGGATAACCAGCAATACGACGGGCGCGGTGCACAGCCATGCGGTCCCGCCCGTTATTGCCGGATTTCGCCCAGGCCGGCTCGTAGCCCGGTATCCAAGGTACTCCACCGCGCAACCAGCTTTGAAACCTGGGGTCTAGTTTGCCGAGGTCATGGAGCCGGCCTGCCCAATACAGAGTGTTCTCAAGTTGGCTAGGCAAGCCCAGCTGTTGAGCGTATAGGCGGGCTTTTTGGGCAACGCCTTGGGAGTGGACGTCCAATTCTACGTTCGTGGTCAACGAGCCCCGGTCGTCTTCCTGGAAGACCTCTTGTTCACCCTCCTTATAAGGAGCTCGTCGCCAGCGTCGAGATCCTACTATCGCAATGATGCGAGGCGATTCGGTGCCTTCCGTTTGTGGATCGATGACGGGCCGTGGCCGCTGCTCCCGGAGCAGCAATTCGGCAATGATCCGGATCTCACGCCGAATCCCGATATGCGCTTGGACGCTTTGCAAGAACTCGCGAACGACCTCGGGTTCAGGAAGCTGGTGCAGTTGCTCAAGCGCTTGTGCAACTTCCTGCGGGAGGGGCGTTCCAGGTGTCTCCATCCACTGAGCCACGCATCCGGGGTCCAAGCGCAGTGTGGTCCGACCGCGAGCGTACAGCGTGGTGATGTCGCCCCAATCGCGTACGGTCTCAGTGCTGGCTGGGTTCCAGCCGAAAGCGTCGCAACCTCCGTAAGAAGCCGGCACCACCAAGGTCATGCCAGGGCGGATCCTGTCTGGCGTCACGAGGTGGCTTTCTTCCACATCGATCCAGTGCAGAGCGACTCGACCGCCTTCCACTCGCTCACCCACCCGTGGAGGGCTCGTGTCAACGTCGGCGAGTTCTGAAACGTGCTGGTTTGACAGCCATTGCCGGACAGCATAAAACGGTAAGGCCATGGCTTCGAGTGCAGTAGGTGGGCAAACCGAGACGATGTCGGCCCAGTACTCCTGGTTATCGGGGCGCAGGTCTGCACGCCAGACCAGGTAGACGTCTCCAGCCGATCTCTCGGGTCCGTGAAGGAATACGTTCACGTCGCATTCTGGCGCAGGCGACGGCCACGTCTGGGAAAGGTGGTCCAAGTGTGCAGGCAAAAGGATGGCGGCCGAGCTAGCAGGTGTGAGCAGTTCTTCGAGCTTCTTCTCTTTGGACAGCAACGGCTCCAAGGCGAGCGTCCCAAGGTCGATAACGAGCGACGAGCCTTGTTTCTTAGCGTTTCGTTTCAGCCATTTCCAGGTCGCGACCAGGGCGCGCCCATAAATGAAGTCGTCGCCGGTCTTTCCTTCGTAGCCTACGATTCTCGCCTCGACTACTGCGTGTTGGCCTAGCCGATTTAGTCGGCCGAAACGCTGCCGCAACGCATCGAGGCTCGCCACTTCAGTGACCAGGCCATCGAAGTCGAAATCAGCCCCCACCTCGATACATTGAGTGGCGACGATGAATGCCGTGCCTTCTGCAAGAGGCCCCCTGAAGTCTCCCGCATGCTGGCGCAGCAATTGATCCCGATCCGGTGGCCGGACTCGACCGGTCAGCAGGACGGTGCGACCGATCGGTCGCCTCGACAAAAGCTGATAAACCCTGCGAGCCGTTTCGACACGATTGACGATGACCGCGATCCGGCGGCATCCTCGGTGAGCCAGTTCCAACGCTTGTTCGGCGAGTGCCTCGACCAGCCGTTGTAGGTTCGCTTCCCGGGCGCTTACGCCCCCATTTTCCTCGGGCGTCCACTCGACTGGGACCAGCGTAGCTCGCTTTGGAGTTGCGACCCTGGTTTTGAAGCGAGGGTCATCCAGGTCTTCTTTCGTGTATTGGAATCCCGTGGAGCGTGGCGTCGCAGTCAGCTCCACCACGTTGAGCGGTTTCGCCAAAGGGACTTGCCCCTGACTCACATAAATCTGCTGGATGCACCTTGCCGTTTCTACGAAGGCTTGGCTAATGTGGGCCTCGTCGACGAGGACCAGCGAGTCGTGGGAGACCAAGCCCGCTGCAAGAGGCCAGTTGGCGGGTGACCGGGCGCCGTAGCTCCGAAACAGGAGCGCCGATCCCACCTGATCGACTGTGGTGCAGCAGACTACAGGTTGCAACGGTGAACGCATCCAGCGATCGTCCGTTGGTTGCCCTCCCCGCAACGTGGCGACGATCAGGGGTGCTTCCGATTCGGCTTCCGTGAGTTCTCTCAGGGCTTCGGCTACGCGACGAAGGATCGGGTCGGAATCGGGCTGGCTGAGTGCTTGCATCAGAGCACGGCTAATGCGGTGAGCACGTTCTGCGGCTTGATCCACGATCAAGCGCCGGTCAACCACAAAGAAGATCCGGCGCCGCGCGGCTTCGGCTCCTGCTGCCAAAGCGAACAGGGCGATGTCGATGACGGCGGTTTTGCCGGCAGCGGTGGGAAGTGCGATCACCTCGGGCCAGCCCTTTGTCAGCACCTGTTGAGCGAGGCGCTCCTGCCAAGGAAAGGGACACTCGTGGTGAACAGCATGAAAAAACTCGCGGAAGTCTCGCCAGCTCAACGCACCAGCCATAATCAACTCCTCCAAGGCTTGCAAAAGCCGTACCCGTAATAGCGTCCTGCTCCGATGGCGACCGGCCCGTATACAGCCGACGCGAAACTCAGGATCACGTGGGCGAACGGGCGAGGTGGTTTGCCTGGCCCTACCGGCGGACGGGGAAACGAAAATGCAGGGGGAACACCTACGTGCGGCGAAACCATGGTCACGGTCACTTGAATCGGCCGAGGCAACCCAATGCGCTCGCACGCTGCCCGGACGACCTCGTGGGCTTCTTCGCTATAGAGGCTTTTCGGGAACCGATCGAACACAAAGGGCGTGACTGAAGCCCAATGCTGGGCTGGCCCGACCCAAGTCTCCAATCGCAGGCTCAGCCGAGGATCATCCGCGGTTACTGGTTCGATCTGCCAAGAACCTACCCCAGCCAACTCCAAGGATCGCAGTTCTCCGAGCACCTGGTAACAAACGGCGCGTTCCTGCTTGGACAGCGTCCGAGGGACGAGGGCGGCTAGGCCAAGAATCCGCCCATCGGCATGAGGTGAGCCCACGTAGGCCAGAGGGACCCAGCCTAGGTGATCGCGCTCGCTCCGCGCTGGGCTTTCTGGAGTGCTCTGCGGTGCATGGCCACTCAGGTACTCCGGCGAGGGTTGTGGCCCCAGTTGCATGGCTTGACGGCGGGCTGCAGCAGTCAGCTGGAGGGTGCCGCGTAGCCCCAGCAACTCTCCACTGACTCGCCTGAGCATAACGAGTTCAAAAATGGACTGGGGTACCACAGGCGCTACCTTCTGGGTAACGTAGCCGTACGGCATAGTTTCTCCTCGGGTAGGCCGAAACTGCTTGATCGGATTCTGTCGGAACCGCTGATAGAGCTCGCAGAGCTCTTGGAGACGCCCCGGGTAGGGAACGCGCAACCTGCGCCACCCCGGTTCTCCAGGGCAAAGTCGTTCATAGCCACTATCTTCTGGAATAGCCCGACTGAGCTGAACCAGGCTCGAGGAGTGTCCCAAGTAAGGAACCCGAGCCAGCAACCGATCGAGAACCCGTGCCTGGGCCTCGGATAGCTCCAGTCTTGGCCAAACGAAATAGACGGTAGGATGCAGAAGCTGTGCGGAAACAAACGCCCGGCTCTTACGCTCGCGGCTTTCCACCAAGCCGGCCCCTAGCTTCTCCTCGAGCACCCTGTCGTTTACAGGCACGAAGGCGGTGAACCGGCGTTCTCCGCCAGCCCGCACGTACCAGATTTCCGGTGGCTCGGACTCCAATTGTTCCAGCGCCTCTCTCTCAGTCGGGTCTTGGTCTGCTTCACCCCAGGCAGCGACGAGTGCCGAAAAGAGCCGAGATGGGTGCG
>JAUQPO010000238.1 GCA_030550335.1 Acidobacteriota bacterium | reverse complement strand
ACAGCCCGTCCAAACCCTGATTGGTGCGCAGCCGCAAATACAAGGAGCGTAACCTGCGGGTCCTTCTGACCAAGCTGGTGGCCCCGCGGATGGGTTGCGGCCGGTGTTCGGGGTACACGTGTAGGGGTTGCACCTGGTGTTGTGAGGGCTGTGGCTCCTCGATCGTCAGCTGGCCTTCAACTTGAAGGATCTCTACAGCCTGGATCCTCAGTTGCCCCGGTTCCGCCGCGGCCCACAAGCGCGACAGGGTCGGGACTGCCAGAGCGGATTGCAGGAAGGTTCGCCGCCGCATGGCCCAGATTCTAACAACGTGCGGCCCGGCTTAGCCGGTAAAGATGAAAGATCCAATTCTGCCGCTCCCGCTCCTCGCATAGCCGAAAGCCAGCTCGTTCGAAGGCAAGCCGGACGTCGGCGGCTTCCTCGGATTCGAAACCACTGGCGAGAAGCACGCCATCTGTTCGGAGTACCATGGCAAACTTCTCGGCGAGCTCGATCAACGCTCCTGGGCCGATGTTCGCAGCGGCGACTGTAGCGGTTTGCCAACGCATGGCATCGATCGAACCTACGTAAAGAAGCGCGGGTATCCGCTCGCGCAAAATCAGGTTCTCTCGGGCGATCTGCACGGCTTCTGGGTCTGTATCGCAACCAACGAGCCGGCGGGTGCCGAGTAGCCAGGCAGCCTGGCAGAGGATGCCCGATCCAGTCCCAACGTCGAGGAACACATCCGAGGGGCGCAGGTGGACCTCCATGGCTTCCAAACACATCTGTGTGGTAGGGTGGTAGCCCGTTCCGAGAGCCGCGCCCGGATAGACGACCAGACGCAGGCGCCCGGTGGGTGTGGGCTCTTGCCGCCAGGCCGGAGCGACAAAGAAGCGCTGGCCCACCAGGATCGGCTCCCATTCCTCCATGACCAGACGGGCCCAGTTTTTGGGCTCTTCGTACTGCCAACGTGCTTCAGGAACGCCCAGCTGTTCGGCCGGAAAGGGCGCGTCGAAATACGCCCGGAGGCGGAGACGGCCTTCGGTGCCAGCTTCTTCGATGATGCCCCGGGTGCCTCGCTCCCAAAGCTCGGCCACAAGCCGATCGGCAAGCTCTTGTGGGACCTCGAGTTCAAGGACGTACATGGGCGGGCATCGCTTCCTTAGCGGTTCTGCCAAAGGGCCTGACGAAGTTCGAGCTTGCGGATTTTGCCCGTGCCCGTTTTGGGGAGTGGTTCGAGCCGGATGTCGAAGAACTTCGGGATCTTGAACTTGGCCAGGCGGCCGGAGAGAAATTCACGTAACTCCTCAGCGGTGACCTCTCGCTCTGGCTTCCTGACTACGTAGGCGTACGGAACCTCACCCCAGCGTTCATCGGGAGCAGCCACTACGGCGCACTCCAGAACGGCTGGGTGGGCGAGGATCGCTTGCTCAATCTCCAGCGAGGCTATGTTTTCGCCACCGCTGATGATGATCTCCTTCTTGCGGTCCACGATCTGAATGTAGCCATAGCGGTCCCAAACAGCCATGTCCCCAGTTTTGAGCCAGCCATCCACGATGGTTTCGGCGGTCAGCTCCGGCGCGTTGTAGTAGCCAGCCATTACATGATCGCCACGGACGACGATCTCTCCGATCGTTTTGCCATCGCGCGGCACGTCGCGCATCTGCTCATCGACAACCCGGATCTCGTTGCCGATCAGCGGCCAGCCGGTCATGGCCTGGCGACGGTAGCGCTCCTGGTCGGACCCATGGACCACATCGCGCTTAGGGATTGCAGCCGTCAAAATGGGGCCTGTTTCGGTCAATCCGTAGCCTGCGTAGCATTCGCAACCGAAAGCCTTTTCTACAGCCTCGATCAACTCTGGGCTGGCGGCAGCTCCGCCGATCATGATGCGCCGCATCGAGGATAGGTCGTATTGGGTTCTTTCCGGTGCTTGAAGCAGCATCTGTGCCATAGCAGGCACCAGATACATATCCGTGGCGCGGTGCCGCTCAATAAGCTCGAACACGGTCGCCGGGACGAATCGCCGCACCATAACCTGCTTGACGCCGAAGTACGTAGCCGTTTGAGGGTGCCCCCAGCCATTAGCGTGGAATAACGGGATCGTGTGAAGGACGACCATGTCCTCCACCCTTTGATAGACCGTGTACAAGGACAGGGAATGAAGGTAGAGGTTGCGGTGGGTTAACATGACGCCCTTAGGCGTGCCGGTGCTGCCGCTTGTGTAGAACAGCTCGGCTACCGCATTCTCGTCGATCTGGGTGATGTCCGCCCGCTCCGGACGGCCGGCCGCGATGAACTCTTCGTACTCAAAGGTTGCGGGGGCGACTTTGCCCTCGGTGGCAATGCAGGCTTCCAAGCCGGGGCACTGGGGGAGGATTTGCTCGACCAGCGGCCCGAACTCGCTTTGAAAAATCAGCACGCGGCTGCCGGAATGATTGAGGATATGGACAAGCTCGGCGACAGCAAGCCGCACGTTGAGCGGCAGGATGATGGCTCGCGCCTGGATGACGCCAAAGTAACCTTCGAGCAACTGGTGGGTATTGAAACTCAGGTAGGCTACACGGTCGCCAGGTTGTATACCCCATTGTTGAAGCGCGCTTGCCAGGCGCTGGCAGCGCTCGCCAAACTCGGCGTAGCTAAACACCCGATCGCCGTCGACGACACCCACGCTGTCTCCAAACAGATCGATTGCCCGGTGCAAACACCGCAGTGGCGTCAATGGTACCGGCATCGCGTGCGCCCTCCTGTCCCAGAAGATGGATTCACAATGGCTCGGAGGCCGAGCCGATGCTTCCTACAATAGCTCGGCCGTGGGAAAGAAGAAGGGGACTTCGAAGGAGGCAGTTTCTGGGCTGTCGGATCCATGCACCGCGTTGCGCTCGATGTTCGTACCAAAACGCCTGCGGATCGTACCCTCGGCGGCTTCTGCAGGATTGGTTTTCCCCATCACTTCGCGCCACCGCTGGATCGCGTTGTCGCCCTCAAGAGCGAGCAACACCACCGGACCTTCGGTCATGAACGCCACCAGGCTGGAGTAAAACGGCTTGGCACGATGCACGGCGTAGAACTCCTCGGCCTCACGGCGGCTCAGCCGCTTCATCTTCATCGCGAGGATGCGCAAGCCTGCCTGTTCGATCATGCTAATGATCTCACCGATATGGCCTGCGGCGACCGCGTCCGGTTTGATGATTGCTAGCGTGCGTTCGATTGCCATCCTAGCACTCACCTCCTGCCCAGAACTTCCTTGACGCGCTGCCCGATCTCCGCCGGCGTTTCACACACAGTGATCCCCGCAGCTCGCATGGCGGCCATTTTGTCTGCGGCACGTCCCGAACCGCCGGAGATGATGGCTCCTGCATGACCCATGCGGCGCCCGGGAGGAGCGGTTTGGCCTGCGATAAAACCCACTACAGGCTTTTTGACGTGGTCGCGGATGTAGGCCGAGACTTGTTCTTCCGCAGTGCCGCCGATCTCACCGATGATGACGATGGCCTCCGTTTCGGGGTCCTGGTTGAACAACTTGACAGCTTCGACGAAATCGGTGCCGATGATGGGATCTCCGCCGATGCCGATGCAGGTGGATTGTCCGATGCCGAGCATGGTGAGCTGGTGCACGGCTTCGTAAGTGAGCGTGCCGGAGCGCGAAACCACCCCCACCGGTCCAGGCATGTGGATATGCCCTGGCATGATGCCGATCTTGCACTTGCCGGGCGAAATGATGCCGGGGCAGTTAGGTCCGATTAAGCGCGTACGACGTTGCTTGAGGTAGTGCCAGACCCGGAGCATGTCCAGAGTCGGAATGCCTTCGGTGATGCAGACCACCAACTCCAGGCCGGCATCAGCGGCCTCCATGATCGCGTCGGCAGCGAATGCCGCCGGGACGAAAATGACCGATGCGTTCGCTCCCGTCTGGCGTACGGCTTCATGCACGGTGTCGAAAACAGGCAATCCCAGGTGGGTCTGCCCTCCTTTCCCCGGGACAACGCCTCCCACAATCTTGGTTCCGTACTCGATGCACTGCTGCGCATGGAATGTGGCTTCTTTACCGGTGAAGCCTTGGACGATGACGCGAGTGTTCTCGTCAACCAAAATGCTCATTGCGCTAACCTCACCACCATCTCAGCAGCTGTTTTCATGTCTTCAGCTACGGTGAAGTTTAGCCCCGACTCTTGAAGGATCTTGCGTCCCAGCTCAACGTTCGTGCCCTCCATGCGCACGACGATTGGGATGCGTATGTCCAGGTCCCGGGCCGCTTCGACTACCCCCTGGGCCAGGCGATCACAGCGGAGAATTCCTCCGAAGATGTTGATCAGCACCGCCTTGACGTTGGGGTCGGAAATCAAGATGCGGAAAGCATTTCGAATCTGCTCGACATCAGCTCCGCCGCCCACGTCGAGGAAATTGGCTGGGTTCCCACCGGCGTATTTGATGATGTCCATGGTCGCCATGGCGAGGCCTGCACCGTTAACCATGCAGCCAATGTTGCCGTCGAGTTTGATGTAGTTGAGCCGGTACTTGGAAGCTTCGACTTCGAGTGGTTCTTCTTGCTCCACGTCGCGGAGTTGAGCGAGCTCGGGATGCCTGAACAGCGCGTTGTCGTCGAGATTGATCTTGGCATCCAGGGCGTAAACCTGACCGTGAGTAGTGATAACCAGAGGATTGATCTCCGCCAGCGACGCTTCTACAGCGTGGTAGGCCTCAGCTAACCCCATCATGGCAGTAGTGACCGGCCGGATCAGCGCTTGAGGTAGGCCCATGCCGTAGGCGAGCTTTCTGGCCTGGAATGGCAGGAGTCCCAGACCGGGTTCCAGGGCTTCTTTCAAAAGCAGCTCGGGGTGTTCGCGCGCGACTTCCTCGATCTCGACCCCGCCCGCCGAAGAAGCCATGAAGACGTTCTTGGCGATCGAACGGTCGAGAGTGATGCCCAGGTAGAGTTCACGTTCCACAGGGAGTGTCTCTTCCACCAGGAGGCGGTGAACTGGCTTGCCCTCCGGGCCAGTCTGATGGGTCACCAGGCGTGTGCCGAGCATCTGGCGAGCGATCTCAGCTGCCTCATCAGGGGTTTGCGCCAGTCGGATGCCACCCGCCTTGCCTCGTCCTCCGGCGTGAACTTGGGCTTTCAAAACCACCGGGCAACCGATCCGCTCAGCAATCTGCCTGGCTTGATCCGGAGTGTAGGCGACTTCACCGCGAGGAACCGGCACGCCGTGCCGTGCGAGAATTTCCTTGGCTTGATGCTCGTGGATCTTCATGATTTGGGGGCGTGTGGTAGCATGCTTTCAGATTCGTTACAAGACCCAATACTATAGCATGCCGTTGCTGCCGTTTCTTCACCAGGTTGTCGAGCGACGCAACTTGACCAGCGCCGAGGCCGAGCAGGCTATGCAAGCCATTCTTCAGGGCGAGGCTAGTACGGCGCAAATTGCCGCGTTTTTGGTGGCGCTCCGCATGAAGGGCGAGACGGCGGCCGAGTTGGTAGGTTTCGCGCGGGCCATGCGAGCTCACGCGCGGCATGTCCCGGTACAACTGGGCGAGGAACCATTGTTGGATACTTGTGGCACCGGCGGCGACGGCCTGGCCACGTTCAACATTTCCACTGCCGTAGCGTTCGTAGTCGCTGGGGCTGGTGTGCGGGTGGCCAAGCACG
>JAUQPO010000237.1 GCA_030550335.1 Acidobacteriota bacterium | reverse complement strand
GCGGGGCCGGATGCTGAAGTAGCGAGTAGTGAACGGCGTCCTCAGCCTGTTCGGGTTCCCCAACGCCGAACAACCGCACACCGCTCTCGAATAAGCTACGAGCCCCGCCGGCCTCAGCCACCACTAACTGGCCGTACGGTGAGTTCCGGACCGCCACGATCTGAAACCCTCGCCAGCTCCAGCCGAGCGTGGCGCGCTCCAGCATCCCAGGAACCCACCAAAAGCTCCCAAAAACCCCCAGTGTCACCACACTGGCCACGTGCTTCCGCAGCCGGGTCACGAGTAAGCAACTGGCGAGCACTGCGTTCACCCCGAGCACAATCCAAGTGGTTTGGAAAGGGGTTAGCCAGGGGATGAACAGCAGGCTCGCCAGCAATCCGCCGGCTCCTGAACCCAGAGCCTCACAAAGGTAAACCCGCCCCGTTGCGGTGGCGGCCGAAAGCTCAGCCTCCCGCTCCAGGTGACTAGCCGCCGCGAAGAGCAATCCTGAGGGGATGCAAAACAAAGCGAGCGCACCGACGGACGTGGCAATCATGGGTCCAAGGCCCAGGAGCGTGCCCGGCGTGGCCTGTAGATACGCTCGGCTGCCCCGCACCATGCAAAGGTCGGCTACTAGGCTGCTTGCTGTGAGTAGCTGCAGCGCACCCACCCACAGGTTGGCCCGCATTGGCTCTCTGAGCCAGCGTCCCAGTGCCGTTGCTCCAACGCCCGTCCACAAAAGCCAAAAGGCCAGAAGCAGGCCCAGCGATAACTCGTTGCCCGAAAAGACGATCATCAACTCGCGCAGCAGCAAAATCTGCGCTATAGTCGCTGTGAAACCGATGGAGGCGTAAGCCGCCTCCTTCAGCCCTCTTGGCATCGCAGCGCTAACCACGCCCTCATCATGGTATGGACCCTAGCCGACGGTCAATCGACTGGCTGCGTTTTCCCGACCTCGAGGCTGCACCTTCTGCCAACCAGACAATCCAGGATTCCCCAATCGGGACGTAGACTGTAAATGAGCGCTCACCGAAGGCATGTGCCCTGACCCGCCCTCCAACCGGCTGGCGCGGCGCGAAGTGCTCGTCCGGCTCTTCTATGCGAGCGCCGCGAGCGCAGCTTCGGTAGCTGCGGGACTATGGTTGGACGCCCGGAACCGAAGGCCCAGCCCTCCGGAAGCGTTCCCGGCCGCCGCGCGTGATCATCGCGTTCCTGACCAGCCGGAGCTGCCAGCAATGGTGGTGGCCACGGGCGGCACCCCCGCTGAGCTACTCCAAGTCGCCGTGAGGTCCATGGGCGGGATCCAACGGTTTGTCCGCCCCGGGGATATCGTCGTCATTAAGCCCAATGCCGCTTGGGAGCGCCGACCCGAGCAGGCAGCGACGACCAACCCCGACCTGGTAGCCGCACTGGCCCGTCTGTGTCGTGAAGCCGGAGCGAAGCGAGTCCTCATCACCGACGTCACTTGCCACGAACCCCGACGCGCTTTCACACGGAGCGGTCTCCTAGCCGCCGCGCAACGCTCCGGCGCAGAGATCGTCTTCCCCGAAAGCCGCCGGTTCCGAGAAGTCAATCTTCGCGGCCAGGTCCTGCGATGGTGGCCGGTCCTGGAGCCGTTTCTGGAAGCGGACAAGGTGATCAACGTGCCCGTGGCCAAACACCACAGTTTGACCCGCGTGACGCTCGGTATGAAGAACTGGTACGGCATTATCGGCGGCCAGCGCCATCGGCTGCATCAACGCATCCATGAGAGCATTGTGGATCTGGCAGCCTTCATGAAGCCAACGCTCACGATCATCGATGCCTGGCGCGTGCTACTGCGCAACGGTCCGACGGGTGGCAGCCTCTCGGACGTGTTGGAGGCCAGAACCCTGGTGGTGTCCACTGACCCGGTAGCTGCCGACGCCTACGTAGCCCGGAGATTCTGGAATCTCTTGCCCGAACAGCTGCCGTACTTAGGCCTCGCAGTCGCACGACGACTCGGTAGGATCGAGCTGGAACCGGGTCGCTGGCAACGGCTCGAGCTCTAACACGCCTGGGCTTATCCCTTTCGCCGCCGGTCTACCCTGCCCGCTGATGGATCCGGCCATAATAAGGAACGTGACTTTTGTGGGTTTGCCCCAGAAGTAACTCCAAATGACCCAACGGGAGGTAACAATGGCACAGGAAGGACAGGCCGTCCAATCTCAAGAGATTTCCCGCCGGTCGTTCCTGAGTAAATCCGCAGCAGCGCCCGCCGTGTTCACCATCGTCAAGCCGCACTTGGTTCGGGGCGTGGGTAAGGGTAAGATCCGTGCAGGCCTAGTGGGCTGCGGAGGCCGCGGCACGCAGGCGGTGGCGGATTTGCTGTCGGCCAACGAGAACGTCGAACTCGTGGCCATGGCCGACGTGTTCGAGGACAAGCTGGAGACCTCGCTGCGGATCCTGCGCGAAGGCAAGATCCGCATGCAGCGCTACGTCGGCACCGAGGTGATCCGGGAAGGCAAGCCCCATCGGCTAACCGAGGAAGAGGTGCGGGCCAATGTGGTCAATAACATCAAGGTCGACCCGGAGCACCGGTTCGTGGGCCAGGATGCTTATAAAAAGCTCATCGAAAGCGACGTGGACTTGGTCTTGCTGTGCACGCCTCCTGGGTACCGGCCCTTGCACTTCGAAGCCGCTGTCGAAGCTCGCAAGCACGTATTTTGCGAGAAACCCTTCGGTACCGACCCGGTGGGCGTACGCCGCTTCATGGCGGCAGCGAAGAAATCCGAAGAACTTAAGCTCACAGTGGTCAGTGGAGCACAGCGTCGGTTCCAAAGGTCCTACCAGGAGACGATCCGAAAGATTCAGGAGGGCGCTATCGGTGAAATCGTCGCTCTGTACGCATACTGGATCGGCACGCCGGTGCTCTTCGTCAAGGAACGGGATCCCAAGTGGAGCGATTACGAGTTCCAGCATCGCAATTGGTATTCATTCGTGTGGATCTGCGGAGATCAAATCGTTGAGCAGCACATTCACAACATCGACGTGTGCAACTGGGTGATGGGGACTCACCCGGTGAAGGCTCGGGCTGTAGGCGGCGTCGCGTGGCGGCCGCGCACCGAAATCTATGGCAACATCTATGACCACGTGGCCTGTGAGTTCGAGTACGCCAATGGGGTCAAGATGACCAGCATCTGCCGCCAATACCCCAACCTCCCCGAGATCTTCCGGCGGGTCGGAGAAGAGGTGGTCGGTACGAAGGGCCGCAGCAACTGCCACGATATGGCTCCGGAGGGTAATGACCCTTACGTGCAAGAGCACATTGCCCTGGTGAACTCGATCCGAGGCGACGGTCCTTATGTGAACCACGCCATGGCTGTCGCCGAGAGCACCATGACCGCAATCATGGGTCGCGAATCTGCTTACTCCGGCCAGGAGATCACTTGGGACCAGATCATGAACTCCAAACTGGATCTGTTCCCCAAGGACCTGCGGCCCGACGCCAAGATCCCGGTGACGCCGCTTCCAGTCCCCGGCGAGTACAAATTCATCTGAGCCACAGCTGGCCGTTGCATCGCTGTTCGGCGAGCAGAACGGGGCAGAGGCTCACACACGCAGCCAAGAACCGGCGCAGCAAGTGCTCTACGGCCACAAGCTGGACGTTTCGTGGCGAGCGTCTGCGGCGCAAGAGCACCCCGAGCGTCACTGGTCCACAACTGTGCCAGCTGGGAGGTGCTAGCTAGGGCGCTACAGGGCAAGCGGGGGCAGCAGCCAGCTGCTCCCGCATACATTTTTGTACCTCTAAAGTGCAGACCTCTCCTACTGCAGAGGCTCTTGCACGCCCAGTGCCCTGAGATTCCGTGGAGGGCGACTCGGTGGCAATTCCAGCCGAGCCACCGTTCCCAAAGGGTGCCGACCGCGAACCACAGGGTTCTTACATCCCTCTCGCCGTGTCCTCACCTTGATCCGACCACTCGCGCGAGTTTCACCCAACTCCGTCTTCGGCCAGATCAAGCGCACCCTAAGCGTGCGTACGACGCTATAAGCAAACGGGTGCGTTGCCGACCAATTCCACTGAACCTGACTGCGGCGATGGCTCGTCCGGTTGTGACCGCCAGCCAAGCTCCATAAGATCGTAAACATGCCAGCCAGATTGGAAGGGAAAAACGCGCTCGTCACCGGTGCCAGCAAAGGCGTGGGTAAGGGGATCGCTCTGGAACTGGGGCGACAAGGATGCAACGTCGCTGTCAACTATCACACGGACCGAGCCGGAGCGGAACAGACCGTAGAAGAACTACGGGCCATGGGGCGCCAGGCTTTCGCGGTCCAGGCGGACGTAGGGGTAGCGGCGGAAGTGGACCGGATGTTCGAAACGGTCTTTCAGCAGTTCCCGAGATTGGACATCCTGGTCAACAACGCAGGCGTTCAGACCTGGAAGCCCTTGCTAGAGCTGAGTGAGCAGGAGTGGGATCGGGTGATCAACACTAACCTCAAGGGTTGTTTCCTGTGCACCCAACGGGCTGCCCGGCACATGAAAGAACAAGGCGGGGGCGTCATCATCAACATCGGTTCCGGCTGCAATAAATGGCCGTTTTTGCGCCTGGTTGACTATACCGCCAGCAAAGGGGGCATCGAGATGTTTACCAAAGTGGCCGCTTGGGAGCTCGGCCCTTACAAAATTCGGGTCAACTGTGTCGCACCGGGAGCCATCGAGATTGAGCGCACTCGGTTGGAAGCCCCCGACTACGCTGGTACCTGGGCTCGAGTGACCCCACTGGGGCGTGTCGGCTACCCGACCGATGTGGCGCGAGTGGTGGCCTTCCTAGCCTCCGACGAAGCCGAATTCGTCACTGGCCAGACGATCTGGGTCGACGGCGGATTGTTCACACGACCGGTCTGGCCCTACGAATGAGTAGCGCCGCGAAGCCCTCCCGAGGACGGGGCAGGACGAGCGAGCGATTGCAAGCCAAGATGGACGCTTTCCGCGTAGAGGTACCCTCAATGAGGCGGATCGCCTTCTTTCACCCACTCTACATTGAATTGCACGTGCTTGATCGACTTCCGGGTCTTGCCGTCCGGCCCCACAACGAAATAGCTGTAAGTCACATGGAGCGTGCCGTCGCGCGCCTGAATCAACGAGGGGTAGTGATAAGCGTTCCTGCGCTGCGGGTCAAACTCCAAATGGCGCGTCCAACGCCAGGTTTTACCCTCGTCTTCAGAAATGGAGATCGCCAGCGAGTACCGGCCCGACTCCGTGTCATTGTAAACGAGGGCCCACGAGCCGTCCCGTAAATTGATCACCTCAGCAGCAGACCCAGGGTTGGGCAACTCGGTGTCCGTCGCCGGCGTCCAGGTTTCGCCCCCGTCCGTCGAATAGCTCACATGCAAGCGCTTTGGCGGAGGCCCATTGTCGCGCATGTAGGCGACCAACGTCCCATCGCGTCTTAGGGCGAGCGACGGCTGGATCGCGCCCCAGCCCACAATCGGCTCAGAACTGGTCCACGTTTCGCCTTCGTCGTCGCTGATGGCGATCAAAGAGAAAGAGAACCCGTCGGAATAGAGGGGAACCAGGATACGACCCGAGGGAAGCTGAATGGGGTGGGCTCTGGGCATCCACCCCAGCCGCCTGGAAAGCTTGTCCGCAGCCAGTTGAAGCACGCGCTTGAGATAGGCTGCTTCTCGCGAGTCTGGAGGAGCTTGCGCCAGGAGTGGCTCCACCACCCTCTTCACCCGGGCTTCGAAATTCCGTGGCTCGAAC